>DMCY01000007.1 GCA_003451675.1 Candidatus Atribacteria bacterium | reverse complement strand
TTTTAGAACATAGTTTAATAGAATTATTATTCGTTTATTTGAAGGTCAAATTCCAAAGATCTATCTTTTCTATCCTAAATTAAAATCAAATAATTTTTTTTGAGGTAAGAAAAGTCCCCAAAAGTTCTTGACACCAACAATCGTTATCTTTTATTTGTCTTATCAGGAAAAATACTATAAAATTAATACGTAATGCAAAACTGTAACTCAAAATTGAAAATTGAGAAAAAATGTTTTGAATTTTAAATTATGGTTTTGCGCTTTTCGCTTTAAGCTTTTAGCTTTGTAATGATAGCTGAAAAGTATAAATTGTATTTAAATCTAACGACTAATTTAGAGGTGCGATGATATGAAGAAGAAAGTGTATGATGTTATCATTATTGGTGCAGGTCCAGCAGGGATTTTTACTGCTCTTGAGCTAACCAGGAAAAATAATGTTTCAGTATTGATATTAGAAAAAGGGAAAGACATTGACCGGAGAGAGTGCCTGATGAGGAGCAGAGAAAGCGGATGTTTTCATTGTTCTCCCTGTGCAATAATTTCCGGATGGGGAGGAGCCGGCGCATTTAGTGACGGTAAATTAAATTTATCTACCGAAATCGGAGGACAGTTGGATAATTATATTGATAAAGATAAGGTAGCGGAATTAATCGAATATGCTGATGATATTTACCTCGAATTTGGAGCAGATAAAACTGTTTACGGCACAGATGAAGAAAAGATAGATATTATCAAAAAAGAAGCTTCTCTGGCAAAATTAAAATTGATACCCACAAAGATCAGGCATTTAGGAACAGAAAAATGCGCAGAAATACTGAAAAAAATGCAGGATTATTTAAGGACTAAAATTGACATCAAGACTAATAGCAAGGTTAAAAGAATATTATTGGATAATGGAAGAGCAATAGGAATTGAGACGGTAAAAGGTGAAATAATAAAAGGAAAATATATAGTAGCAATGCCGGGGAGGGCTGGTTCTGAATGGCTGAAAGGGCAGGCAGAAGATATGGATATAAAAATATCTAATAATCCTGTAGATGTCGGAGTAAGAGTCGAAGTTCCGGCTGTTGCCATGAAGAGCTTAACTGATGCGATATACGAGTCAAAATTAGTCTATTATACTGAGAAGTTTGACGATAGAGTCCGTACTTTTTGCATGTGTCCTTATGGTGAAGTGGTTACTGAATTCAATGATGGTATTGCTTCGGTAAATGGACATAGCTATCAGGAACATCGGACTGATAATACTAATTTTGCCGTATTGGTAAGTACTAATTTTACCGAACCTTTTAAAGAACCGATTGCCTATGGAAAATACATCGCCCATCTGGCTAATATTTTAAGTGGAGGAGTTATTGTGCAAAGATTGGGGGATTTGGAGTTAGGTAGGAGATCTACACCTGACAGACTCAAACACTCTATAGTTACTCCCACTTTAAAAGAAGCTACTCCGGGGGACCTCAGCTTCGTTCTGCCCTATAGAATACTTTCCGGAATCCTGGAAATGCTAAAAGCTATGGATGAAATTGCGCCCGGGGTATATTCTAAACATACTCTATTATATGGGGTAGAAGTAAAATTTTATTCTTCACGTTTAGAACTTTCCGACTGCTTGGAGACAAAAGTTACCAATCTGTTTGCTGCCGGTGATGGCGCTGGTATAACCAGGGGGCTTATTCAGGCTTCCACCTCAGGAATTATAGTAGCTGACGAAATTTTAAAGAGGAGAAATAAGGGTAAGTAAATCATGAAAATACTTTTAACTAATGATGATGGAATATATTCTGAAGGGATTCAAATTTTAAAAAAGCAGTTAGATAATATTGCAGAGGTTACAGTAATTGCCCCCGATAGGGAAAGAAGCACTATAGGCCATGCTATGACTCTGCGTAAACCTCTGAGAATTAGGAAAGTAAAGATAAACGGTGATTTTTGGGGATTTTCCTTAGACGGCACGCCGGCAGATTGCGTTATTATTGGCTTATTGGAAATTATGAAAGACGAAAAGCCTGAACTGATAGTATCGGGAATTAACTGGGGTCCAAATCTGGGCGATGATATTATCTATTCGGGAACAGTTTCAGCTGCAATAGAGGGAGCGATGAGAAATATTCCTTCTTTGGCTATTTCAATTGCAGGATATGAAGATTTTAAATTTGAATCGGCAGCCTTATTTACTAAAAAAATAGCTGCTAATCTGATGAAAAATAATTTGCCCTCAAATTTAGTCTTAAATATTAATTTTCCCAATATCGATTATGAAAAAATTAAAGGGGTAGAGATAACCAGACACGGTAAAAGAGTATATCAGGATGAAGTGAAGATAATACATGACCCTCAGGGGACTACCCATTATTGGCTGGGAGGAGAGCTACCTGAAGGAGATATAGAACCCGATACTGATTTTGAAGCAATTTATAATAACAAGGTGTCTATAACTCCCCTTTCTTTAGATTTAACCAATTACCGGATGATACCTAAAGTCAAAGATTGGACAAAAAAATGGAATTTTAAATAGAAAGATTATAGTTCGGAGAAGTTAAAGAGATGAATGACCAGATATATTTAATTTTAATCTTAATTTTTATAATTTTAATGCTTTCACGATTTATAGTAAGACTATACAATACCAATCACCCGAAAGCTAAAGGAGCAATCTTTTTTTCCCGTATGCTGCTCGGATTTCTGATAGCTATGCTCGTTTTTGTTATAGTAGAAGCGATAAGGGGTAATAATGTTATAGAACGTTTTTTCGGCAGTTAAATTAAACCGCGGATACTAATAGGAAAAAATGAAGTGATCTTTATGGATTTCGAAAAAGAACGAGAAGAGATGATAAGACATCAGATAAAGGGAAGAGGCATTAGAGACGAAAGGGTTCTTTCTGCTATGAGTAGTATTCCCCGGGAAAAATTTGTCTTAGAGGAGGAAAAAGATAATGCCTATCTGGATTGCCCTTTACCTATAGGTATGGGGCAGACCATCTCTCAACCTTTTATGGTTGCCTTAATGACCCATTGCCTTTCTCTTAGAAGCCCGGAAACTGTTTTGGAAGTGGGAACTGGTTCAGGTTATCAGGCAGCAATCTTGTCCAAATTAGCTAAAATGGTTTATACTATAGAACGCTTTAATGCCCTGGCGGATAGAGCGGAAAAAATATTTAAAGAATTAGAGATAAAAAACATTAAAGTAATAGTAGGAGATGGGAGCAAGGGCTTAGAGGAATATTCTCCTTATGATGGCATTATAGTCACCGCCGGGGCTCCGGAAATACCGAAAATTTTAATAGATCAATTAAATGAAAAGGGAAGAATAGTAATCCCTGTAGGCAATTCTTTTTCCCAGGATCTCCTGCTGGGGATTAAAGAAAAAGGTAAATTAAAAATATCAAATTATGGTGGATGTGTTTTTGTTCCCTTAGTGGGAAAATATGGTTGGTAGCAGTAGTAAAAAAATGGAGCGGGAAACGGGGTTCGAACCCGCGACCTTTGGCTTGGGAAGCCAACGCTCTACCGACTGAGCTATTCCCGCAATTATTTTGTCTCAGATATTATACCTAAATATTGCTAAATTATCAACTAATTTATAGTAGATTTATAGTAGAAGTATCGCGTATCGCGTATCGAGTGTGCGCCAAGAAAGCTTGGCAGTTCTTACCGGTGAGAGTCCGGATTAGGCA
>DMCY01000045.1 GCA_003451675.1 Candidatus Atribacteria bacterium | reverse complement strand
CTCTGCTGCGAGGAGTTTCATTAGCTCCTCCGGTCGAACCAGCGCACCCGCCTATGAACATTAAAACTAATAACACACTTTTAGAAAATGCCGGCCAGACATCGTAATCAGCAGTTACGAAGCCGGTAGTAGTGGCTATAGATACTACCTGAAAAGAAGCATATCTTAGAGCAGTAAAAATTGAATTATAAATATATAATCTAAGTTCAGTGGCGATAGCTAAGATTGAGAATAGTATCACTCCACTGTAAAAAAGAAATTCTCTATCTTTAAACAGACTTTTTAGGTTTCCATGAAGAGCTTTATAATGAAGGGTAAAATTTGCTCCGGCAATAAACATAAAGAGAATTATTATATTTTCAAAAATAGGGTTATCATATGCTCCTACACTTAGGTTTTTGGGGGTGAATCCCCCTGTAGGCATAGTGCCGAACATATGAGTAAGGGCATCAAACAAGGACATTCCGGTAAAATATAAACAAGCTACCTGTAAAACAGAAAATAATAAATATACTCCCCAGAGAAGTTTGGCGGTCTCTTTGATTCTGGGCTTTAATCTATCCGGTTCCGGTCCGGGGACTTCTGATTTAAATAATTGCATTCCTCCTGTTCCTAAGGCCGGAAGGATAGCTACTACCAAAACTATAATTCCCATTCCTCCCAACCACTGGATAAAGTCCCGCCAGAAAAGGATTGCATAGGGGTTTCCTTCAATGGGGACAAGTACAGTAGCTCCGGTGGTAGTAAATCCGGACATTGATTCAAAATAAGCATCGATAAAACTGGGGAAAGTTCCGGCAAATAAAAAGGGAAGAGCTCCAAAACCAGCAGCCAATATCCATCCCAGGGCAGCAATAGCAAATCCTTCTTTATGACCGATAGGATCTTTTGAAGGAAAAAATTTCCATAATAAAAGACCACTTAAAGAAGTAATAGCCATAGAAAGTATGAAGGCATTAATTACTGATTCCTGATAGTAAACAGCATACAAAAGAGGGAATAGCATGCTTAGTCCTAAAAAAAACAAAAGGCTCCCTAAGGTATTTAGTACAATTTTATATCTCACTTTTATTTATTCCCACCATCAAATATTTTTTCTATTTTCCTTATATCGGATGACAAGGCAAATATAATTATCTTATCTTCAGGTTGAATGATATCATCACCATGAGGGATAATAACTTTATCTTTACGAACAATAGCACCGATAATGCTATTTTGGGGTAAATTAGCTTTTTTTAATGGTGTGTTAATAATTTTTGAGTGGGGACTAATTACCAGTTCAATAACTTCTGCTTCACCTTCTTTTAGCAAAGTTAGAGAAATTATTTTGCCTCTTCGAATAAATCGTAAGATGGCAGAAGCAGTAGTCATTCTGGGGTTTACTACAGCATCTACTCCAATTTTTTCCACTATGGGAATATAGTTTATTCTATCTACTTTGGCAATTACCTTTTTTGCACCCAGGTGTTTGGCTAATAAAGCTACCAAGAGGTTATCTTCATCATATCCGGTGACTGCAACGAAACCATCAGTGGTTTCTATACCTTCGGATTTTAAAAGATCAATATTGGTACCATCGCCATTTATTACCAGGGTGTGAGGAAGACTTTCAGCAATTTTTTCACATTTTTCTTTATCTCTTTCAATTAATTTGGTGTTAAAGCCCAGTTTTGCTAATATTAAGGCAGCTTGAATACCTATCCTGCTTCCTCCCAAAATCATAACATTTTGCACGCTTAAAGGCTTTTCGTTGAAAATTTCACTTAACTCCAAAAAATATTCTTTTTTAATTAAAATATATAAATTATCACCTGCAATAATTTTTTCTTCTCCGTCAGGAATAATTATTTTGTCATTTCGATAAATAGCGGCAACTAATATAGGGTATTTAAAGGTGATAGCTTTTAGTTGTTGATTAATAAAAGGGAAACTTTCTTCAACTTTAAGTTCAAAAAGCTGAACCTTCCCCCCGGCGAAGTTCTGTACTTGAGCAACATTTATTGGTGATTTAAGTAATTTAACTATTTCCTTGGCGGTAGCTCTTTCCGGATTGATAGTAAAATCTATTCCTAATTTTTCTCGCGATAAGGCATTAGCATACAGGTATTCAGGATTTCGAATGCGGGCAATTTTTTGAGGTACACCAAATTGTTTAGCAGTTATACAAGCTATCATATTTACTTCATCACTATTGGTTACTGCAATCAACATATCTACTTGTCTAATTCCTGCTTCTTCCAAAGTGCGGACATTAGCTCCATTACCTAAAATAGTGAGTACATCTAAACTGTTTTGAGCAGACTGTCGGATCATATTATCTTTTTCGATTAATATTACATCGTGATTTTCTAAAGAAAGAGTTTTAGCTATTTGACAACCGACTTTTCCTGCCCCTATGATAATTATTTTCAAGAGATTCACCTCGTTTTATCTTTCTGTAAATTTGAAACTAATCAGTTATTTATTGAATCCTTTTAACTAAAAAAGAGAAACTATCTGATTCTAGTTTCTCTGAAATATTTAGAAAATATATCCTGATTATCATATCTCCTTCCGCGCTGACGAGGTTAGCTGACGGGTTCGAGCTGAAAGGATTGCCCTACTCATTACTAAAGTTTAAGCTAATGAGATTCACCCCAAAATCTTGGTTCCCCCGTTCCCACTTTTAAGGGATTTAGCAATTAAAATACAATAGTCCTTTTTTACTTTCGAATTTTATACCCTTTTTTCATATTTGTCAAACTTTTAACCTACTAGGGGACGGTTCTCTGGCAGGTTTTTTAAACAAGCTTTATAGAGATTTTATAGATTTTTCTGTTAGTTAATTTTCAAAAGTGGACTATTTAAAAATCAAAACCGGACTAAATTAAGCTCGATATTTTTAGCTTTTTGTATACCTAAAAGCTCACCTTTATTCAAGAATCTTACTTCAGATAGACCGGATTCTTTATCTGGTACAATCCGAAGCTGTATTCTCTTATATAGAGGTGCATTAGTTTTCTCTTTAAGCTTTAGTTCTATATTACATTTTTTTAGTATTCCAGGTTAGTCCACTTTTGAATTTTAAATCATTAAAAAACAGTCCGGTTTTGATTCTTAAATGACATTTTATAGATTTTTCTTGACAGAGAAGATAGTTTGGAGTATAAATAAATATAGAAAATAATGTTGACAAAAATAGTATGAAAAAGAAGGGAAAGTTAGGATGCCAAACTATGATTTTGAATGTCAGGATTGTCACGAAAGCTTTGAGATTAGAGCAACTATCAAAGAAATGGAAGAAGGCAAGATATCCTGTGTAAAGTGTAAGAGCAAAAATATCAAAAGGATTTTTAATGGCTGTGGATTTTGCACCAGAAGGACTTCGTCCTTGATGAGTTCAAGCTCCGGTTCTTGCAGCTCTTGTTCGTCCGGTTCTTGTTCTACCTGTGGATAAAAATAAAAATTTTATACAAACAGAAAATATAAAAAGGTAATGGTTTGAAAGATGAAAAACCGTTACCTTTTTATATTTTTTAAAAATAAATAATATTTTTTTAGAAGTTTGCAGGAATTTGGGGCAGGCATGTAGAATAATAAGTTAGTTAGCTGCTTAATTGGTTAGTACTAGTTATCCGGTTATCCTGTTAGCCGGTTACCTAGTTTACCAGTTATAAGATACAAGATAAAACTGTAGGGCAGGTGGGTCTGTTCTCGTGAAAAGAGGGAAAGCCTGTCTCTGAACTAAGGTAGGGGTTCGATTCATCGAACCCGCTGAAAAAATACCAAATAACTCGGGGCGGATGAATCCGCCCCCTACACCAGATTCGTGGCAATAACATAAAATACATTAAACTGAAAATTGTAAACTTAAAACTAATTTTTTTATCTAAAAACCAAAAACTAATATCTAAAAACCAGTTTTGCATCTTGTATTTAAAGCTAACGACTAATAAAAAAAGGAGGTAGATAATTTCGATGTTAAAGAAAAAGAATATTTTTAGGATGGAATTGTGGTTGTTTGTATTGATATTTTTAATCATTTTCTCCGGAGTAAGTATGGCACAGGAGGCAGCTAAGGATTCGGAAAATCTGCAAAAGATTGCTCTATGTAAAGATATTCTGGAAAAGAATCCACTGCGACAGACCAATTTTTTCTTTCCCCAGGATGAGAAAGTGGTTACCTGGCTCAGGTTTTCCTATGATTCTCCAGAAAATTTTGTGCTCAGATGGGAATGGATTACCCCTCAAGGGAAATTATATCACCGGGGCGAAGTAGAGATGGAAGCCGGCACTTACACTAATTATCGCACCTGGTATTGGATAAAAATTAAGGGTAATTATGCCTCTCAACTGCCTGGAGAGTGGAAAGTAAAAGTGTATGTTAATGATATTTTTTTAACGGAGAAGAATTTTTTTATTGTGGGTCCTTTTTAAGGCTTAGGCTAATTAGCTAAGACTTGAAATTATTAATAGCTTTTGTGAGATCGCAATAATTTAACTGCCATGGAATAGGTTTTGTTTTAAAAAATAAAGTAAAAGAACTGAACAATCGATGAAAAAAAATTTTAATTTGTTGCTGATTAATCCCTGGATTTATGATTTTACAGCTTATGATTTCTGGTCCAAACCCTTAGGTTTATTATATGTTGCCAGTATCTTAAGGGAACAGGGTTATGAGATTAGTTATATAGATTGTATGGACCGTTACAATCAGGAGGTTCTAAAACTACAGAATAGAGAATTTCCTAAAAAAGATGAATTTGGCCGAGGTTCTTTTTACAAAGAACTGATTAAAAGACCTGCAATTTTAAAAGATATATCCCGCCGATATAGCAGGTATGGAATTACCGAAGAAATTTTTCTGAATAAATTGAAAAAGCTTACTCCGCCCCAGGCGGTATTGATTACCTCTATTATGACCTACTGGTATCCCGGGGTGTTCAGGGTGATAGAGAAAATTAAAAAAGTTTTTCCAGGCATTCCCATAATCTTGGGAGGTGTCTATGCTACTTTGTGCTTTGAGCATGCTTCTAAATTTTCCGGGGCTGATTATATAGTAAAAGGAAATAATATAAGAGACTGGTTAAAAATATTAGAACAGCTTAGCGGGAATATAAATGATTATTCAAAATACGAAAAAGAGTTAGATAAACTGCCTTATCCGGCCTGGGATCTCTATTCGGACCTTGATTATATCTCTATCTTATCCTCTCGGGGTTGCCCTTATCGCTGCAGTTATTGTGCCTCTTTTAAAATAAATCCTAAACTGGAGTTCAGAAACCCTGAAGAAGTTGTAAAAGAGATAGAATATTGGAACAAGAGAAGAGGAATAAAAGATTTTGTCTTTTATGATGACGCTCTCCTGATAAATTTGAAAGACAATTTTCTGGTTATTTTAGAGGAATTAATCAATAAAAAATTGGGCATAAGGATTCATACTCCCAATGGAATTCATGCCCGAATGATAAATAAAGAAATAGCTTGCAAGATGTACCAGGCAGGAGTAGAGACTATCAGGTTGGGTTTTGAGACAGTAGATCCCCGAGTCCAGTCAGATACAGGAGGGAAGATCACTAATATTGAATTTAAAAAGGCGGTGAATTGCCTTTTAGAAGCAGGATTTAAGCGTTCTCAGATCGGCGCCTATCTTTTAATAGGAATACCCGGACAGGATGTTCAGGAAATTATTGATTCTATTCATTTTGTGATAGATTGTGGCGCCCATCCGCGTTTGGCAAAGTTTTCAGCTATTCCGGGTACAAAGGTCTGGAATGAAGCCAGGATTTATTTTAATTTAAAGGAAGATGTTGACCCCCTTTTCCACAATGATGCACTTTTACCTTATTTGTCACCGAATATTACAGATAAAGTCTATCAGCAGATAAAATCGATAGCAAAAATATAAATAACACAAGCTAAATGTGCTATAATTAAAATAATATGAACCATAGATTTTCGAATATAATAATTGGAGGTGATTTAAAAAATAGGTTATCCTCAAGCTGTAAAAGAGTGAAAAGAGCGAGAAACAAAAGTTAACAAAAATAGCATACATAGATTAGTAAATGTGGATATTTTATAAAGCATTCAATATTATAAGGAGGAGAAAAGAATGGAGCTGTTAAAGGTCTCATCTAAGTCGAATCCTAAAGCAGTGGCTGGTGCCTTATCAGGAGTAATACGGGAAGAAGGAAAAGCAGAATTACAAGCAATTGGGGCAGGGGCAGTAAATCAGGCAATTAAGGCGATTGCTATTGCTCGAGGTTTTACCGCAACCAGTGGTGTTGATTTAATCTGTATACCGGCTTTTGTAGATGTAGAAATTGAAGGAGAAGAGAGGACCGCTATTAAATTTTTGGTCAAACCCGGATAAAAGATTATATTATCAATGTCACTCCAGGTGAAAAGTAACAGGAAGAATTAAGAAGTTATTAAAAATAAGGAATTGGTTTAGAAAGTAATTTATAGCAAAAGTGACTTAACAGAAAAAGAAGATTTAAAAAATATTATAGTAAAGGGGGAAAATTAAGATTATTATGGATAAAAAAAAGGAGAAAAAAGAGAAAATAGAGGATGTATCTACCCAGAAAACTGAAAAAATACCTGGGGAAATAAAGAAAGAAGAGAAGAAAGAAGAAAAAGTTAAGGCCAAAGAAATTTTAGGAGAAGTTAATATTGTACCTGAGGTAATAGCGACCATAATCAGCAGAACAGTAATCGGCATACCCGGGGTAGCCGGATTAGCTACTCGTGCCAAAGGTGGGATAGGAACTTTATTGGGGACAAAAGAATTAGAAAAAGGGATAAATGTTGACCTTAGAGAAAATAAGGAAGTTTCCTCCACTATTTCGGTTATTTTAGAATATGGTTCCATAATAATTGAGGTAGCTAAAGAGATTCAGAAGAAGGTAAAAGGAGAATTAGAGGCTAAGACCGGACTTAAAGTTACCGGGATAAATGTAAACATTCAGGGTGTGCATATAGAAGATAAAAGAAATAGTTAATATGTCAAAGAAATAGGCCTATCAGGTTTTAAGAAATTCCCTGAATAGGCCTATTTACAATCAATTTTGATAATATAATTAAAAAATATTTTTATTTTACTTTCTCTTTCAATTCCTTACCTGCTTTGAAGAAAGGTACGCTCATAGCCTTTACCTGGATTTTTTCGCCAGTACGTGGATTTCTTGCCATTCGAGCAGCTCTTTGTCTGGCACCAAAAGTTCCGAATCCTACTAATCTAACTGCGTCACCCTTGGCTAAGCAATCAGTAATGGTTTCGAATACACATTCGACAGCTTTTTTGGCTTCCCGTTTGGTAACACCGATTTCACTTGCTACCTTATCGATTAATTCGCCTTTGTTCACTGTTTACACCTCCTTTCGTTTTTTTAAACAAAATACCCTATAAAAATAGGGGTAAAATATAAGTATTTGTAGACATCTCGTATCTACTACTTATATAGTATACGACAAGTATTTTAAAAATCCTTCTTTTTTTAGAAATTATTTTTAATTTTTTAGAAAAAATGGTATTTTCAAGCATTTTTTAATAAATTTAATACCAATTGTCATTCAACGGATAGATTTATTATTTAAATAAAATAAAGATATGTCGAGTAATTATAAAAGAAATTGCTATATATTGCAAGTGTTTTAACCTATTGAGAGTAATTTATTTGTAAAAAAAGTCACAAAGTATTTAGTTATGTTCGGTTTTTATGTGTTATAATAAAACATAAGTAATTGTGCACTACTAAACGCTACCCGCTCCACACTATACTAAATACGCAATACGAAAATAAAAAAGGAGGATTTAAAAAATGTCGAAAGGAATATTATTCCCAATGAGAGGGAAAATATTAACCTATGTTTTCGTCACCTTAGCATTACTACTTTGTTTGACCGTTATAGGGGTTAGTTATGCCCAAAGCCCCAGTCCAGAGGAAATCGAAAAGATGAAAAGCATTCAAATTATCAATCCTCACCCCCCTTTTTCTCTTAGGTTATGGTTAGATAAAGAGCGGGGAACTACCTATGCACCCGGGGAGAGAATTAAAATTTTCTTCCAGGCTTCTCAGGATTCTTTTGTAACACTTTATAACTATGACACCGAAGGTAGAGTAAAAATTATCTTCCCTAACCAGTATTCACCACATAATTTTGTAAGAGCCGGACAAATTTATTCCGTTGAAGGTTTAATTAACCCACATACCCGGCCGGGGATTGAATATGTTCAGGGATTCGCTGCCACCAGACCTATATTTTTGAGTGATAAGGAAAAAAAACTAATTTCCAAAGAATTTATGCCAGAAATAAGTAAAGATTTTAAAAACTTTACCATCACCATTAAGGGTATAATAGTATCCCTACCCCCCACTGCCTGGACTTCAAGTAACCTATTAGCTTATACAGTAAGACTAATAACTCCACCTCCCACTTATTATGGTAGGATTGTAGCAACTTCTCATCCCCAAGGGGCCAAGATATATTTGGATAATACTTATAAAGGGGTAACTCCCTTAAACTTAGACAGGGTTAGTGCAGGTCAACATCGGATTAAGCTGATAATGGCAGGTTATCAAAATTGGAATAGTTATGTCTCAGTATCACCTTCCCGGACCACTACAGTTTCTGCTGATTTAATTCCTTTACCTGCATATGGTTCAATCTCTGTTTACTGCAATCAGGCTAATGCTAAAATCTATTTAGATGGAAGCTATAAAAAAAGAACTTCTGCTAATAATTCGGTAGAAATAAAGAATGTTGGAGAAGGTTACCACGAATTATTGATCACCAAAGATGGTTATCTGGATTGGATTAGCACCATAATGGTTACAGCCAACCAAACTTATATGGTCTCTGCTTATTTAGTTCCTGAAATTAACTATGGTTTCATAGCTGTTTACTGTAATGTAAGTGGAGCAAAAATATTTGTAAATGGAACTTATAAGGCAGCGACTTCATCTTCTCAACCAAAAATCTTAGAGGAATTCAGAGAAAGAACATACGAGATTACTCTAATTAAGGATGGGTATAGAACCTGGGTAGAAGATATTCGGGTATATGCAGGTGAGATTACTTCTCTTTATGCAGAGATGATAAAAATAGAAGATTAAAATAATTTTAATGAAACATATTTAAAGATAAGATAAAAAAATAAGAGAAAATACATTAATTGTTCCTTATTAAATTATTTTGTAAGTTAAAGTTAAAAGCAGATTAGAAATTGCTCTAATCTGCTTTTAACTAAAGTTTAATTTTTTTTCTTTATCTTAATTTAATCAATTCCCTTATTAATTTTTTATTAATAACCGGTTATTTTTGTTTTCTAAATTGATGTAAATTTATTAGAAGGAGGAATCAATAAATATGAATGAAAAAACAGATGTAGTAATTATCGGTGGAGGGCCTGGCGGATATGTATCAGCCATAAAAGCAGCCCATTTAGGATTGAAGGCAGTGCTGGTGGAAAAGGATAAATTGGGGGGAGTCTGTTTAAATAGAGGTTGTATTCCCACCAAAGCTTTAGTAAGCACCGCAGAGCTATTAAACCATCTCCAAAGAGCTGGGGAATTCGGGATTCAAGTTAAAGATTATTCTTTCGATTTTACTGCTATAATAAAGCGGAAAGACCTGATAACCCGGAGATTGTCCTCCGGTGTAGAGCAGCTAATGAAAGCCAATCAGGTAAGGGTAGCAAGAGGAGAAGGACAGATAATAGAACCAGGGAAAGTGGAAGTTACCGATACTACAGGACAAAAAGAGGTTATAAAGGCTAAAAATATCATAATCGCTACCGGTTCCTCGGTAATGAAACTTCCCATTCCAGGTATAGATAGTGAAGGAGTGATAACCAGTGATGAAGCCCTATCCTTGAGCGAGCTGCCCTCCAGGATGATAATTATTGGGGGAGGGGTGGTAGGCATAGAGTTTGCCGGTATCTTTAAGGCTTTAGGAGTGGAAGTTACCGTAGTAGAGATGCTCCCCAGGATCTTACTTCCCATAGATGAGGAGATAGCCCGCAGACTTACTATGAACTTAAAAAGAAAAGGGATTGAAATTCTTACTGATTGTAAAGTTAAGGAGATAAAGAAGAACCATCAGAATTTAGAAGTCCTGGTTTCCACCACTGATGGAGAGAAGAGATTAGAGACCGAAAAAATCCTGTTGTCTGCCGGCAGAGTGCCCGAGTTGGGGAATATAGATGTCCAAAGACTGGGTATCGAATTAGGTGGGAAAGTGATTAAAGTAGATGAAAAGATGAGAACCAATATTCCCGGTATCTATGCAGTCGGAGATGTAGTAGGCAAGATAATGTTAGCCCATGTCGCTTCCCGAGAAGGGATAGTTGCGGTGGAGAATATCGCTGGAAAAGAGGTTTTGATGGATTATAAAGTAGTCCCTAATTGTGTATTTTCTATGCCCGAGGTAGCCAGTGTAGGGTTAACTGAAGAGGAAGCCAGAAAAGAAAATGATAATATTAAAATCTCCAAATTCCCCTTTATGGCTAATGGCAAAGCCCTGGGTATGGGAGAGACTGAAGGAATGGTAAAGATAATTGCTGATGCTGATACTTCTGAACTCTTAGGTATTCATATCTTAGGAGCTCACGCCAGTGACCTGATTGCTGAAGGGACTCTGGCTCTCTCTATGGAGGCTACTGCTTTCGAGATTGTAAATACAATCCATGCCCATCCTACCCTGGCAGAGACTATCGCCGAAGCAGCCGAAGGGATATTAGGGAAACCTATCCATCTGGCAAGGGGATAATTTATAAAGTTTGTTAGGGGACGGTCCTTTGACAAAATATTTTATAAAATCATCAAATTTAGAATCAAGAAAGAAATAGGAAAAATTTTCTTTAATGAAACATATTAGAGAAGAAAAGAAATACAAGAGGAAAATCTATCTGGATACTAATCTGCAAATTATCTTTGGGATAACTCTTACCTATATTATGGGAGTATCCAGTATTACCCCTGCCTTTCCCAAAATAGTTAAAGAGCTGAATATATCAGCCAAAGATGTCGGGCTTTTAATTACTGCTTTTTCCTTCCCCGGTATTTTATTAACTCCCTTTTTAGGAGTAGTTGCCGACCGATGGGGCAGAAAGAGGATAATTATTCCCTCTCTGATGCTATTTGGTATAGCTGGAGGATTGTGTTTTTTTGTACGTGATTTTAAACTGTTGCTAATATTGCGTTTAATTCAAGGGATAGGGGCAGCTCCCCTGGGCTCTTTAACTGTTACCATTATTGGGGATATTTATTCCAGGAAAGAACTCATAGCCGCAATGGGGTATAATTCCAGTATTCGTAGTATAGGGTCTGCAAGTTATCCGGCTATTGGCGGAGCTCTGGCGATGATAGGCTGGCATTATCCCTTTATCCTACCTATAATAGCTATTCCGGTGGGATTTTTGGTGTTGTTTACTCTAAAAATTCCTGAACCTGAAAATGAACTGCATATCGGAGAACATCTAAATATCGTCTGGAAAAAATTAAGAAATCGCCAGGTTGTTGGACTGTTAGCTATTGGTATCATTATTTTTATCATGATTTTTGGCTCATATATGACCTGTTTTCCACTTTTACTGGGAAATTCATTTGTTGCATCCCCTCTTATTATCGGTTTGATTATGGCCAGTGTATCTCTTATTGCTGCCTTTACTTCTTCCCAACTGGGTAAAATTGCCAGGCTCTTTTCAGAAAGAACCATTTTAAAAATATCTTTTGTTCTCTATGCTCTTGCTTTATTAATTATTCCTCTTATTTCTCAACTCCGGTTATTTTTTATCCCTGTAATTATCTTCGGGATTGCTCATGGTATGAGTATTCCTGTTATTCAGGCTCTCTTTGCAGAGGCGGCCCCCCTGAAATACCGGGCTACCTTTATGTCAGTAAGTGGAATGACTTTCCGGGTGGGACAGACACTGGGGCCGTTTTTGATGGGATTGGTTATAGGTATTTGGGGAATAGGTGGAGCGTTTTATGCCGGTGCAGTATTGTCAATAGCTATGTTTATAATAATGTTTATGTTAGAATAATCTAAAATAGAACTGTCTTCATTTTAAAATAAGGAGGAAGCTATGAGATTAACTGTAAAAGATGTAGATAAGTGTATTGGCTGTCAGAGTTGTATGTTTGCCTGTGCCCGGCGAAAAGGTGAGGCAGGTTTGGCCAGATCAAGTATAGGCATAAGGTCTGCCGGGGGAATGGAACGAGGATTTATCGTAATTGTCTGCCGGGCCTGTTCTGACCCACCCTGTGCCAAAGTATGTCCCACCGGTGCTTTGATGCCTAAAGAAGGTGGAGGGGTAAAGCTGGATATTACCAAATGTATAGGATGCGGATACTGTAAAGATGCCTGTATTATAGGAGCCATATTTTGGGATGATGAAATTAATAAACCGATGATCTGTACCTATTGCGGCTATTGTGCGAAATTCTGTCCTCATGAGGTGTTAGAACTTAAGAAGGGGGGTTCCTGATATGTTTAAAGATGATGTCCTGGCCAATGTTCTTTATATAGACCTTTCTCAGAAGAAATATTGGATAGAAAGAAGAGAAGATCTTTTTGAAAAATACCTGGGTGGAGCAGGAGTGGCTATTCAGCTTCTTAAAGAAGAATGTCCTGCCGGTAGTGACCCTTTAGGCCCGGGAAATCCTATTATATTTGCAGTCGGACCCTTAACAGGTTTATTCCCTCTGGCTTCAAAGACCGTAGCTATGTTTAAATCCCCTCATACCGGTAATCTGGGAGAGAGCCACTGTGGAGGGCGGAGTGCGGTAGCTCTTCGTTTAGCCGGATACGGAGCAATGGTAATAAAAGGGGCAAGTTCTACTCCTTTATATTTAGCTATTCATGGTGACCGAATCTATTTGAGGGATGCTTCCGCCTTATGGGGGATGACTAACAGTTTTACGGTAGGGAGAATTATCCGACAAAACGAACCTGCTACCGGATTAAGGACTATTATGCGGATAGGTGGAGCTGGGGAAAAATTAATTTCTTATGCCTGTGTTACTACTGAGACCTATCGGCATTTTGGCAGATTGGGCTTGGGAGCGGTGTTTGGCAGTAAAAAATTAAAGGCAGTAGTAATATCTGGTAAACATTCTCTTCCTACCAGAGATAAAACCCAATATCGGAAGATGTATGACCATATCTATAAGGAATCTACTTCCTCGCCAGTGATGAAGAAATACCATGACCTCGGGACTGCCGAGAACATCCTCCCCTTAAATGAATTGGGTGGACTTCCTACTCGTAATCTTAAAGAAGCAAAATTTGAAGGAGCCTTAAATATCTCTGGAGAGAAGCTGGCTGAGGGATATTTGGGTCGTCGATTAGCCTGTTCACACTGTCCGGTAGGCTGTATTCACATTGCTGCGCTCAGAGAGCCTTATGAGGATGAATCATATTTTTATAAAACATCCATGATTTCTTATGATTATGAACCTATTTATGCCCTGGGGTCTATGTTAGGCATATCCGATGCTGAAGGACTTTTAAAACTGATTGACCAGATAGAAAGATTAGGTATGGATTCTATGAGCACCGGAGTAATTTTGGCCTGGGCTACAGAGGCTCAGAAAAGAGGGATTATTTCTGAAAAAGATACTCAAGATATTAAATTTAGATGGGGGAACTACTCCTCTTATATTAGAGCTGTGCAATTTATTTTTGAACAACCCAACCAGTTCTATAAGGCTTTAGCACGGGGGGCTGAATATGCTGCCCATCAATATGGAGGAGAGGATTTTGCCCTTGCTTTTGGTGGGAACGAAATGGCGGGATATCATACCGGTCCGGCTGCCCATATCGGCCTTCTGGTTGGGGCAAGACACAGTCATCTGGATAATGGCGGATACAGTCTAGACCAGAAGATTCTAACCAAAGAGAAAATCAGCCCCGAAAAATTGGCTAAAGAGTTGTTAACCGAAGAACGCTGGCGTCAGATACTATCCAGTCTGGTAGTATGTTTCTTTGCCCGGGGTATTTATACTCCAGAAATTTGTTCTGAAGCCCTATATTCCGCAGGTTATGATATTGCCAAAGAAGATCTTTTAAATATAGGAGAAGAGATTCACCGCGAAAAATATCGATTTAAAATGCAGGAAGGATTTTCACTGGATAATTATCGTTTACCTAAACGTATCTTTGAAACCCCTTCTTTGCTAGGCAAGATAGACAGATTTTTTGTAGATAAAGTGGTGAAATCTATTAAAGATGAAATTTTTAAAAAATAATAAAAAATAGGGACACATCCCATTTTTTTTTAATCTTTCTTAGAAGAAAAAATGGGATGTGTGTAGATTCAAGTTGCTAATG
>DMCY01000070.1 GCA_003451675.1 Candidatus Atribacteria bacterium | reverse complement strand
TCAAAACACTCCATATTATTCACTAAAGCCAAGAAAGGCAGAACGATCTGCCGGCATGCTGACCAGGACTTCCTTGACCGGATTGATGCACAAACCAAAAGGAACATGAAAAAATATAAGCTCCGGCAGATGATTGTAGAACACCCCTTTGGTACCATAAAACGAGGCTGGGGAGCTTATTTCTTTCTAACCAAAAGAAAGGTTTCGGTTAGTGCTGAGATCTCTCTATCCTTTCTGGCCTATAATCTTAAAAGGGTGATCAATATCCTGGGGACAGAGGAGATATTAAGAAGATTAAGACAGAGAAGGAAAGTAGTATTGGCATAAGTATTACTTTTGCCTTTAAGCCTATTTTATTATACAATAAGTCTCATTTTTCCGGTAAATATGTCCGGTGATAGAGATCATTCTAATAAAGGGTGGATGGTTTGCGTTTTATGAAAAATATTATTATTAATTTTCACACAGTCTGCCGTCCCCTGTTTTACCCTTTTTTTAAAAAATATAAATTTTTACTTATCCGTTTTCTGCATTATTATTAAATACTTAAATCCTCTCAGATAAAAATTGTATCTTTTTGCTCTCTCGTGCCAAATAGCGGTATTCGAAGATTGATTATGTCTTGTAACACATATAAGGTCAACTGGATTAAAATATTTTTCAAGCATAGAATAAACTTTAAATCCTACTGGTGTAAATTTTTTCTTTTTTGCTTGGTCTCCAATAAGCCAAGCTAAATATTTACCTGTTCTTAAAATACGATGGGCTTCTCTCGCTACTTTATCTAATTCTTCAAAAAAAAACGGATTTTCGCAAGATATTCTGCCAATATTATCTGGATGATCATTATATTTTATGTTGTCTGAATAGGGGGAATCGATAAAAACAAAATCTACAGTTTCATTATTTAAGGGCAATTTTCTGGCATCTGCTTGTTTTATATCTGCCCGGTAAGGAACTATATCAAAACCTATTACTTTTCGATTCTCTTCTTTGCAAACATCAATAGTGGTTCCACTCCCGCACATCGGATCTACTACTAAATCACCTTCTCTAGTATATCTTTGAAGTAAATTCCAGATAATAAAGGCCGGGGTCACACCAGAATATTTATTACTTCCATGAGGTTTATCACCATAGTTTTGGGTCGGAAAATCCCACAATGTTGTTGTTTCGAATTTAGGTTTTTTAATTGTCATTTTTTAGTAGTCCTTTCAAATCCTCTATAAAATGTTCAAAGAGTTTTACTTTATTGCTTTCTTCAATTTCTTCTTCGGTTAAAACATAACTCCCGTCTAAGTCAACTTCCACAATAGCTCTCCCCTTTTTTGTGGGTTTCTTGTAAGTTAATGTTCCATCTTCATCTGGTGTAACAAAATAAACTCGGATATGTTTTGTGGCCTCATCTTGCAGAAGTTTAAGTTTCCAGTAACCGGTTTGAGCTATTCTCTCTCTCAAAGTTACTTTACTTGAAATAACTACTAAAACTTTACAGCTGCATGGATTATAAATAATAATATCTACATCAGGTAAATGTAGCCCAAATTCCCCATAATCAATAGCTAAATTTCTTTTAACCTTACTCAACTCTAAAGGTAGCTTTACTGACCTTTCCAGTTTATTACCATTTACTACTTTCAATCCAAGATCTTCAACTTCTTCGGTAATAATGAACTGAATTAATTTTTCTAAATTTTTTCCTTTAAATGCTCTCCAGCTTTGTTCATGGTCTCCGCCCTTAGTGGGATTTTTTAGCCAATTTTTTTTATGAAATACCTTTGCTTCTTTTAATAATTGTGAAACATGTTTATATGTATTAGCACCAAATTGTTTTTTCTTTTGCAAATATAATTTTTTTAAATTTTCAAATTTCATATTTTTTACTCCTTTAATCCTATTACGATATATTCTATAGGGTAGGCTTCTGAGTTTGCATGGTGATTGCTGGCAAACCTCCCTGTTTCTAAATCCCTTGTTTGAGGTAATATTTTTGAGGGTATTTTTCTCTTGATTATTCTATCAATAATAAATCCTGAATATTGCAAGCTTTCCGCAAAGACTTCGGCATTTAAAATATCTACACCTTTCAAGCGAGTATCACCAATTACATAGCAGCACCTTCCCCCACTTTTTAAAATACGATAGCTTTCGTCAAACACTTCTTGCATATCAATAAAAAAAATTCTGATTTCATTTGCCATTTTTTTATTTTTCTCTAGCATTTTATTGACAATTTCTCGTGCTATATTGCTTTTTAACTTTTTATCATTGCTATATTTGTGTGCAGACCCAATAAATTCTTTTCTATATTCGGTTAAATTATCTGCAAAATCCAACCAGATAGTGGAAAGTTGATGTAAATCTGCATATTCGTAGCTGGTTACATAAGGGCTTGAACTAATTATTAAATCTACTTCATTGTCAGATGTGGGTTGGGTTTTTGCATCTTGTATTTTTACATTTAAGTAGTTTTCTATATTGTTTTTTACTTTTAGTGGGACAATCTGATAAAAACTATCATTCCCTCTTTGCATTTTTTTTAAATGTCTTCTTAATATAATGTAGGGTTTGGTTGGTTTTTTCTTAAAATCTCTGGTAGGTTTAGTACTTGCTTGAAGCCATATAGAACAATTTTTCAAAATGTGACTAAATGCTATAAGAAAAAAATCCCGGATCGTTTCGTCTTCTTCATCATAAATTGTTCTTAATATTATTCCTAATTCATTTTTATTTTGTTCGCTAAACCAGTAATTAATCCGTTCTATATGTTTTTGAGGGATTAGAGGTTCAATGTTTACATTGGGAAATAAATTCTGAGATTGAGATTCTGCTAAAAATTGCAGTTTTCCTAATAAGCATTTTATTTTTTCATCAAGATATGAAGGTTCTATTGGGGTAGATTTTACTTTAGTTATTAGAGCGGATATTTTATTTATATCGGTGCCGGTACCTTTAAAACCTCTGTATATAGCGGTAACAATAGTAGTACCGCATCCCATAAATGGATCGTCTATATGAGCATCTTCACTGGTTATGTATTCATCAATTAATTTTTCAACTAATTGGGGAATAAATTTTGCTGGATAACGGTGATAGCTATGCGTCCACTTTCCTGTATCAGATGGCTTATATTCAGCAAAAGTCCAATCTTCATCTATACCTTTCTCCTTAAATAGATGTAATATTTCTTCTGGTGATTTGCTTTTTGTTTGCATTGTATTTAAATTGTAATCCTTTGTAACATATTTCGTTGCTGTCTCTTTAATCTTTCGGGATGGAATCATTCAAGTCCTCCTAATATTTTCTTATTAAAATTTAATATTAATCTCGTATATCGCTATTTGTATAATATGCTGGTAAATTCTACAAGTAGTATTTAACTATTAACTACTTTTTTTAAAATATAATTAGATATTTTTCATAATTATATCACTATGATGTGATTACAGTATAATAAATAAGAAGAAAAATAAATTAAAATAATTTGATTAAAATTGAAAAAAGTTTGAATTTTTTTGATTTATTTAAGAAAAATTATGATTTATGTTTTAATTTTATTTATAATTCTTATTACTTTATTAAAAAATATTTCAAAATCGGCTATAACATAAAACATAAAACAGGGGACGGTTCTCTGTTTCAATCTCTAAAGATCTTATTGACCGTAAATCCGGTCAATCTGGACAATTACCTTAATGAACTTCCCTCAAGTTCCTTCAAATATTTCAAAACCTCATTTTGGATTTACGCTGGTTCATTTTGTAGTAAAGCTAATTCTATATCATATCTCTTTAATGCTAACTGCCTTATCTTTTTGTCGGATAAGGTTTTATTTCTTTAATAGATTCCAAGGCATTGATAATTATTAGGTTGGTTATTGAACTTTTTAAACTTCTTAATTGCCTTATCCTTTTCTTGGTCAAATAGAGAAAGAGCAAAATCAACATTGACTATCTTTGTTTTAGAAATCTATTCCTGGTAACTTTTCCATTTGACCTCTTATACTTGTTCATGCTAAACAAAGAACCGTCCCCTGTTTTACTTGTTTTACTCTACATCTCTAAAACTTCCAAGCAAATACTATTTTCTGTATTTTGTGTAAATATTTTTTCTGCAACTCATTTACCGTAGCATTGAAGGAATCTATCTCTGCTCCACCCACCTTTATATACCTACCATTTTCCATTCCTTTCATAGCCAATTCTTTACAAAATGCTTCTCCCACTAATTCAGATAACAATAATCGGCCTTCTGTTGCTTCAATTTTATCAAAACTACTTTTAATAAATTTTGAAACGGATGGAAAATTTGTATATACCTTAATGATTCCGTTTCTATATACCACTCTTTGTGATGGATCAGAAAGTTCATCAGGAACAATATTCGAAATGAAACCTCTTCTTTCCCCGGCAATTTTGCCTTTTTTCCTTTTTTTAAAGGGAGCTACTTTTACTTTTGCAAAAGCTGTTTCATTGCCTAAATTTACAGTTATAGTTCCTTCTACCTCTTCTGCTATCCCTATTACTTTAAAATATCTGTACCATAATCTTTCAGGATATTTTTTATGTTTTTCTAATTTAACTATTGAAGATAATGGACGAATATAATAGTTATCAGATGTTATACGGGCTTGTTTTCCTTCTCGCTTTACAATTTCTGTCGGAGCATAAATTGTAAAAGTGCGGGGGACGTTTATAGGAATATTTGCATTGGAAGGTTTAATCATTAGAGTCAAAACATTATAATTTTCTGGTTCAACAGGGAAATCAGGAAATTCATCAAGCTCTTGTTGGGCCAATTCATTTAGTAAATTACATAATTTTTTAAGCATCTTCTTGGTGGTACTTTTAAGTTCTTTCTTAGGTATACTCGCTATGGTTTTTCTTTTCTCTAAAATTAATGGTTCTAATGCTCCTTCAATAACTTTGGCCAAGGCTTTAGAATATTCGTGGCGCCATTCTAACCCATTTCTATTGGGGTCAAGGATCTCCTTTTCACCTTTTCTTAATCTTTTTTCTAAATTAGGACAGATTGCTTCGCCAAAGAAATAAAATCCTGCGGGATCATTATCAAATTTGAATAATTGATTATCTAATATGCAACCGCCTGTCTTTATCAAAATACCTGCTAATCCAAACGGATTATTTCTGGGAGATTCTAAAGGTTCAGGGTTTTCGTAAATAGTTATTCCAACTTCATCGCCAAAACCAGGAATATTTCTTTTTCCTTCAAAAACTTTCTTGCCTACTTGTCTTAAAAATTTTAATTCCATTCTATATGTAAGATTATTTTTTGATTCTTCTTTAAAAAATAATACAATTTTCCTATTTAGAGAAGAATTGATATCTCTTAACGCGAAGTGTTTGATGAGCTGATCTTTAAAATTTTCATATGTTGTAATTCTTATTTTTTCATTTGTTATTTTGATATCAATACAAGTCCCACTTGGCTCACCAGTATCATAAGTCTTTGACAATATTTCATCATCATACTGAGGCTTATGGAGTTTCTGGTCATACCATAGTCTGGTAGTACAGTATTTCCCATTTTTAATTGTTTTTATTTCTCCTTCACCTAAAGCCATTATTGTTTCCTTTAGCCCTCTACCAAACAATCCTCTAATACTTGCTCCCAATTTTGTTTCTCCAGCAAAAACTATCGCGTCTTCTAATTCCTCTCTGCTCATTCCTTCCGCAAAATCTGTAACTATAAGATTTTTACAAATACCGCCCTTTTGCCTTATCACATAAATTTTAATTTCCCCTGAAATATTTTGCCCCTTTCCTTCAATGCGCTTATAACTATCATCACTATTTGTAACTAATTCTACAATACCATCAATTAGATTTTTAATAGTTGCTTTTGACATTTGTTCAACTATTCTTGAATCTATAGGTAAATCTTTTGCCATATTATCACCTTCTTATAAATTGCTTTTCGCAAGATAAAAGAAAATTAAATAATTCCTCCTCCTTATATGAATTAGCCAGTTTTTTATAATATTCTAAATTTTGTTTTATCACCCTAATGGGTGTTTCAAGTGTACACCTTAAAAGCTTTCTGAATTCCGGTTCAGAAATTAAAAAATTAGAAGGGTCATTAATATATTTTTTAAATGAGTCGCTCTCTTTTATATAAGTAATTAATCTATCCTCAATACTTCTTTCCTGAGAATCTTTTCTTTTTTTATAAAAACCTATATTCATATTTTTTAAAATATTTTCTGTTTCAATAGCTTTTTGTTCCCCAAATTTTGTAAGTGAAAAGGAATCTTTTATGGTACCCATAATCATGCCTTTTTCTCTTAATTTTCTTAAAGGTCGGTCAAATTTTAGAGAATCAGGCCATTCGGGATAACGTTTGAATGCAAATACTTTTGGAAATTGCGAAAAGCACTCTGCGATAAGCTTTTCAAAAGTACAAATCTCTTTCCTTTTGGAAATTAAATAAACACCGTACAAAACGAGATTCTCTAAACCTACACTCGTATATGTTTTCTCATCGTAGATAATTTTATTTCTATTTTCCAATTTTATTTCTCCTAGCATCTGTTTCTATTTATTAATTGTTTAATTTTCCATTTTATAAGATCTTCCTTTAGGATATCTATCTATAGTAATATCTAAGGCCCCAACCATCTGGTTAAGAAGCTCCTCAAACCTCATAGGTTTTCTGCTAAAAGTTACCAAATTATTGAGCTAGTACAATAGACCCTATTTTCTTCAATTATAGTTCTTCTAAAAAATAATTATATTTGCGACCTAATTTTTTTATTTTCTCAAAAAAATAGTCAATATCTTTTTTTTCTGGAATTCTAAAATAATTAGATAAATATTCCAAAATTATGATCATAAAATGAATAGCAGCGAACAAAATAGTTATTTCATTATTTTCAGCTTCCGGTCCCCAACGAATCTCTTTAATTAAATCATTTTCATCAGTTATCAAATACCTTGGTAATATTTCTGGTGAAGAATGAATCCCGGTTGATACAATTCTATAGAATGTTAAATAAAGATTCATAATGACTTTTGAATTTACTTTTTTGATTCTTTCTTCTAAACTTATTGCTTTCGGCTTACCATTTTTATCAAATATTTCCTTAATTTCTAATTTATGAAGATAATTTATTAATTTGTTTTTCCACTCATTGTATGATTTGTCTTTAAAAAATATTTCTTTATAATTCTTAATAAGATATTTTCTATTTTTTTCCTCATTAACTAAATTAACTATTTTTAATTTATTTATTACTTGTAAAGATAAATATCTTCTAGCCTCATCTTTGCCCAAACTACAATACCCAATATTAACCATTTCCTCAAATAATATCCTACATAACTCCTCTGCATTATTGCAAAGATAATGTCTAAATAAAACATAAATTGCCTGGAAGGTAGTTAAAGATTTACTAAATAAACCTATCATTATTCCGCCTTGAAAATCATTCCTTTCAACATCAATTCTGTATTTCATTTTATACAAAAAATGATTAATATCCTCATAAAAATCAAAAACTTCCTTATATTTTGTCACTAGTTCATTTTCATATTGTTTAATGTCTTTTCCTAAAAAGCCGTATTCGTTTATTGGCATATTTAAAGTTTCCTTATAATAAAATTCCATTCTCTAATTAGAGAAGCATCATATTATTGCTTTCAGCATTTTTCCAATATCACTAAACCAATATCGCGAGTGTTCTGGAAATCTTTGACTTACTATTGAAGCATCCCTCGAGATAAAAAATAATTTTACTCCTACTTTAAATCCGTTGTAATTAATTTCTTTAAATTTTTCTTCGAAAATGTTTTTGTATCCGTTGAGTTTATCTGCCCAACCTGAATGTTCAGTGCCTTTTGGATCAACAAAAACAATAAAGTATTTGTTACCCTTCTGTAACCAAAAAATGAAATCCGGATTGAAATTACTTATTTTATTTTCATTTGGATTGTAGTAAGGAATATAAACTTCATCTAAGCTCTCATCCAGTTTACTAAACATCCACCAATCAAATTCTTTAAATTTATTATCTCCCGTAATTAAATAATCTTCTAAATCCTCAACAAATCTTACTTCGCTAGGAGTTTTAATTATATGTCTAATATAACTTATTTTTTCTTCTGTAGAATTAGTCTCAGACAATATCAGAGGAATATAATAATGGTGAGCAACGTATTTGATTGTAATGCCCTTATGATCAAAACTATAAGTTTCAGTTGCTTCTTTTATTAACAATCCTTCAATATTTCTTCTAACTTCGTCACTTAGCTTGGATAATTCCTTTTCTAATTTTTTCTTTTTGTTAGGATAGCTTTTTGCTTTTTCTATTTTATTTTGAATCTCATTAATGTCTTCTAAATAAACTTTGATATTTTTATAATGTTTTATCTCTTCATCTATTTCTTTTAAATTTTTTAACTCTTGCGGTTTTATACTAAAATAATTAAATATTCGCTGAATAAGTATATCAATGTTTTTAAAATTTTTATTACTATCTTTGAATCTATCCGGATTATTTATACTTTCTTTCAATATCTTAATTTTTTCAGGATCAGAATTATAACGCATAAGAAATACTCTATCATCCTGTATAAATTCAATATATTGTTTAAGAATCTTTAATTCCTGTTCATTTATCTCAAAACTCGTTAATTCTCTTTTTTTCATAAGAGAATAATTGGCCTCTTTATATGTAGGAACCAGTAATTTATGTTCTTTAACCTCTTTATTAATAAAGAGAGAAAGCTGGGATTCACCTTCTCCTTTTCCTTCTAACTCTAATTTTTCCAGTACAGTCTTTAATGCTTCCCTATTAGTCCCAAAAATAAATAAAGACTCCATCGGCAACACTCTATCTTTAACTTGATTAAATAAATTTTCTTCTATTTCCTGGGCATTATAAAGTTCTAACAGCCTTTTTCTTTTATCCTTAAATGGCTCAATCCTTACTCCTCGACCCACTGATTGAAGTACAAATTTCCTTGCCTCTTGCCCCACTCCAATATTAATAAAATTAATTACATTAGGCCTATTAGAATCCCATCCTTCATAAAAACTACGCGAACCCATTAAGATATTAATTTCAGAATCCTCTTTATTTAGATTTTCAAAATAACTTTCATCTTTAAATCTTTCCTGAATTTCATACCCTACCAGTTCATCCTTTAGCCATCCAGATATATCACCTATTTTTATTAGGGCAAAAGGCTTATCGCTGGTCTTTAACTTAAAAGCTAATTCCTTTTTATTGGAAAGCCTTCTTAATATTTCAATTTCTCCGCTTGTTTTTGAATTATATATATGATATAAAATATCATTCTTAGTAATATCCTTTATTATTTTCTCATCTATTTTTATTTTTCTATCAGGCTCAAATATAAACTCAGGCTCTTCTTTTAATTCTGCCCAAAGTTCGTTCAAAGCATTTTTAAATACCTCTTCCTCAATCTCTCCTTTACCTATCTTTTCCAGCTCTCTAAAAAATAGTTTTAAGTCAGCATTTTCGGTACTTACAGAATTAACTAAAGTTAATAACAATGGTTTATGATATAAGCTTTCATTAATTTTGGTTATTTCACCGTAAAACTTTTTCACATAGGTCAATAAAATAAGAGATTTCAATACTATTTTTTGCTTCTCTTCATCACTATAATCTTCTTTTTCTCTAAAGGCTCTTATTTCCTGTTTTAAAATGCCGATATGTTTTCCGTAACCGGCATTTATATATTTTTTGAGATTAAAATCATAAGCGCAAGTTACAATATCTCTGGAGTCTATAAAGGTAGCTGAAGAATTAAATAAAAATCCATTTCTGGAGAGGATGGAATAAATTTGTTGCCTCTTTGAATCTTCTCTATCTCCTTTGTGGGCTTCGTCTAAAAATACGTACCATTTACCGTCATTATCATAATTTTTAAAGTCTACAATTTTATCTTTCTGTTCATCATTTAAATTATCTGAACGGTAATAAAATACGGTAATTCCAAATAGATTTCTTTGTCTTTTAACTTCCGGATATTCTTTTAATTCCCTTAAATCTATCTTTGTCTCGTTGGCATAATTAAATTCACCCACGTGTTTTTTTAATTGTTCTATTAAATCATCCCGATGAGTTAAAAATAAAATATCGTAAGAGGGGATTTCTTTTCTTTCAATTAATTCTTTTAATATTTGAATTAATTTAATTATGACCAGGGTTTTCCCGCTCCCGGTCGCCATCCAAAAACACATACGGTTGGTAAAATTCTCATAAGGGATTTTACTGTCTTCTTGTTGGTAATATTCAGTGAGAAGATTATAGATATTTCTTTTTCTTTTATCTAACTTTATATCTAATTTTTCTTCTAACCCGTTATCTTTATACCATTTGAAAAATCTTCGTTTTCTTTCCTGATTTACTTCTAATCTCTCGCCTTCTTGATAATCAGAAAAATCCTCAAAATATTTCCATAAAATGGTTATTGCATTCTTTACAGCTTTTTGCTGATAATCCCAAAGCTTTTTAGTCTTAGAAAATTTTTCTAAACCAAAGGAATTCCAATTAGCGGGTAAATCACCAAACCTTTTTGACTCTTCAATTATATTTTGTAAAAATATTCTTGCCATAGTCATTATTGTCCTTTTAAGTTGTTTGTGAGCATGTTTGCGGTTTTTGTGTATTATGTCCGATAAATGCCCGAAACGTGTTCGTTATAACAATTCATACCTTCTTCCATTTTTCTCTGGTTGTGCAATTGACCGATGGTATAATCCTGAGTTTATTTCTTGCTTTATTTAGAATATGCTCCATCATTTTTTTTGAATTTTTCATTTCTACGGGATTGTTCATCGTCATCTAATCCGATTATCAAATTACCTCCGTTCTTTGCATTTGCAAAACCACTAATTACTTTGAAATACTAATCCTGCAAGGAAGGCTTAAATTCTATGTTTTGAGATTATTCAAGTCGTCTTAAATCCATATTTCTTCTCTCTTTTCTCAAAAGCTTCCTTCCCGCCATCTAATATCCAAATGTAGTTTTCCCTATATTTAATATTTTCAATACTGGATGGAAGAATTTTCGTCTTTTTCTCATTTTCATCACTCTCTAAAATATGTATTAATTCAGCATCTCCGCCAATAGCGAGATTCGCATCCCGAGTAACTAAAATTATCTGACGACAAAGTTTCCGCTTTCTTATAAGTGGTACAAGAACATTAGAGATAAATTTGCCATCAAGGTTATCTTCTGGTTGGTCAATTACAATAGGATTTGTGCCAGCAATCAAAATAATGGAAATAACAATTCCACATCTTTCACCAAAAGATGTGTTTTGCAGAAGTTTATCACCGAGTTTTGTCTGGACTTGTATATTGCTAATATCGTAATATTTTTTCCAAAGAAGGAGATACAATTTTTCCAGAAAAACCGGATCGTTAACCAGTCCTTGTATTATTTGTTTGTGAAGAACTGCTTTGGTAGACTGATTGACACAATCCCGTATTTTTTCTTTGCTCTTAAGGTATTCAGAAATATCTTCAACATCAAAGAGAACACTTTGAATATCATTTGTTCTCAAAGTAACTTTGGCTTGGTTACTCTCCTTCACAAATGTAACTATGTCTTCTTGGAGTCGTTGCTTATTGATTTTTGGAGTAAAACTTATTGCCTTGTCAAAAAAAGGTAATCCTTGTAGTTCTTTTTCAAGGCGTGTGGCAACTTCAAAGAATCGATCTTGATAGGCTGAATACTTCTCTTTATATGCACAAAGGGTGGATTTTCTTTTCTTATAAATTTCTTCGAATGGAACTTTTTGTCTTTCTAATATTCTGATTTCATCCTCCAGCTCTTTTATTTGTTCTGATGCATCAGCTAGCTCTTCTATGTTTTCTTCCGTAAGACCTTTTTTCTCCAAATATTTTTTCAGCTGAATCTTCTTCTCTGTAAGTTTTGAATAATAATTATTTGTTTTAAATTTGTTTGCTAATTGATTAAAACTTTCTTTTAACCTCTTTTTGTAGTCACCCAATAAATCCGACAACTCGTCCAAAGTACCTTTACCTTGTTCTTTACTCCAATCCAGTTGAGAAAAAGCAGTAATAAGCATATCGATCTTTGCAATAATGTCAATATATTCATTTTTATAGCGTCTGAATTCAGCAATCTTACTGTTAATTTCTTCAATTACCTTTTGAAAATTTTGATATTCTTTTGACTTGATTACAGCAATTTGCTTTTTGAGTGTCTCGATTTGCTTATTTACTGATTCAATATTCTTTGTGGCACAAGAAATATTATCATAAGCTTCTATAATCCCGTTCATAGCCTGGGAAGTCATTGACCATTCATTCTGAAGATCTTTTAACGATATTTGATTATTTAAAGAAGAAAGAAGGAGGAGTCTGTGGCGTATAAGATTTGACATTTCATGTATATCTCTCGCAAATTTCTCTATTTCATTCTGCAAGAAAAACTCAGTATTGGTTGGAATTTCAGTAGCGGTCAAATCGGCTGATTCTCTTAAAGGATCTGGGGCAAAATCAAGACTCAATACCGGTGAATTCAACTCCTCAAGTTTTGAAATATCCTTTTTTGGGCAAGCATTACAAAGAAGATGAATTAATGTACTTTTACCTGTTCCTCTTCCACCAATGATACCTGTTAAATTGTTAGAAAACTCTATTTCGTATTTACCTTGTAAACAAAAGTCCGTCTTTTCCCCAGATTCTTCTATTTTAATTTTTAAATCAGATGGAAAATTAATTACACATTTCTCTATTCGAGCATATACCTCATTTTCTCGAGGATTCTCTTCCTGGATTCCAACTCTTAATTCAGGTTCATAAATGATTTGCTTTAAACCCTCAAATGTGGGGTCTGCTTTAATCCAAGTAAAGCAATTACCTATTCTCTCTTTCTCTTTAGAATTAGAAAAATAATGTGCATCGCTACAATCGAGTAAAAGATCATTAACCTGTTCTTGTGTCAATTTTTCTTTACTCTTTCGCCATATTTCAACAGACTCTGCAGCGGTAAAAACTATATGAGCTTTGTTTATAATCGTTTTTTTAGTCGCTATAGAACTATCTGTCCATTTTAAATCACTCCATTCCGTTTTCCCAATCGCAATTAAGTATTTGTCTTTAAAACAATCTCTTTGAAGCAATTCAAAAATTTTATTTTCATCAACATTTAAATTATTAAATCCTTCCTCTAAATCGCTTCCATATTTGCTTGACTCTTTGGGTGGAATAGATGCTTTAATTTTTTTGCCTAATTCGATTAAGCTATCTTCTGTTATCGCTCTTTTCCATTCAGTCCCATCTTTTTCAATCTTATATGACTGCTCAAGTCCATTTAAAAATTGACTTTTAATAGTTTCAATATTTAATTCATTAGAAAAAATAACATGAAGATTTATTCTTTTTAATTTACCGAAGTCTATACCAGCAAATTTCTCTATTCTAAACTCCAAAATCGGGAGAATCAAATCAATATTTTTCAATCGCCCATTCCTTTTATACTCTACAACTTTTTCGTAGCCACCTAAAAATAAATAATCATTTATACCTATAACTTTAAATTCTACGGACAGATTTTCTAAATCAGAAATAAACTTCTCCCATATTTCTTCCTTATCGCCACCATATTTCTGATTAATTGATTTTGGCGTATGTACGTGTAAATCCCATTTTCTCCATTCAGAACCTTTTGGATACTTAAAATTACTCATACTTTACATCCCTCTCTTCTTACCACCAGATTAAAGATTTAATGAGTTTATAATCCAAATTTTTGATTTCTATCTTTTCTCCATTTTCAAATTCTACATAATCGGGAGTTATTTTCTTAATCCATTTTCCGAGTAAATTGGAAAGTGTTTCTGGAATATCAATATTTTTATAAAGTTTAGATAAATCTACTTTCACTTTATTATTTTTGTAATCTATTTCCAAGGCCTCAAGCATCTTTGAATCTCTCATAAATACATATTGATTGTATGAGTCAACATAAGGATTATTGAATAAATCTGAATCTTCATATTTTACTTTTCTTAGAGTGTCTTCATATTGTTCAAGTTCATAGTATTTGAAGAAACCACCGGCATTTTGAGGATTGTATATTTCTTTAACATCTTTTTCTTTGGATATACCGCTTTTATCATAGGATAATACCTTTTTCATCCGGGGAAGAATTACATCGCGAACATGTTCTCCCATCTCTACACCAATCCATTTTCTCTTCAATTTATGAGCTACTGCAGTAGTTGTGCCAGAGCCTAAGAAGAAATCTATAATTAAATTATTTCTACAAGATGTAGATTTTATAGTACGTTTTAGTAGAATTTCTGAATTTTCAGTAGGAAAATTCCAGTTAGAAGTATAACCTGATATATCTGTCCAATTTGAATCAACTTGCTTTTCTTCGGTAGGAGCAAGAAAATATTCTATTTTAATATTATTTTTATTTCCACAATTGGGACATCCTGCCCATATGCCTGAATAATGGATATGCTCACAATTTTTACATTTTAGTCTAATTTTACCTTCGGCTTCCATTTGTTTTATATTTTTCTGACCGTAAGTCCAATGGCGCCTCTTAGGTGGCTCTAAAAAACATCCAAAAATATAAAGAGGTTGACCTTGCCCCTGAGAATCCATTGCGTGCCATCTTTCACTTTTTGCTTTTGATAATTTCTTAAACAAAAGTTGGAATAAAAATTTTTCATCTTTAGAATATAGAAAAAGTGAATCTGTTGCTGTGTTAAATTTCTTCGCTTTGGGATCTTGCTTACTTATTCTACTTATTACAATCTCGTTTCTAAAATTCTCTTCTCCAAAAATTTCATTCATTAAACTCCTTACAAGCATATTGCCATTATAATCACATCTTACAAAAATACTTCCTTTGGGATTTAAAATATCTTTTGCTAATCTCAATCTATTTTCAAGTAAAGTTATCCAGGAGGCATCTTTATATTTTACTGAATAAAAATAATCGGCATCTGATTCTTTATTAAAAGGCGGGTCAATATAAATTGTCTGAATTTTTTCTTTAAACTTGGGCAAAATAGTCTTTAATGCCTGATAGTTTTCGCTTTTTATAAGCCAGCCGTCTAACTGATTATCTAAATCATCAAAAAATCCTAAAATCTCCAGTTCTAAATCTTTGAAATATTTTGTATCAATGGGTAAATGCTTATATTTCTTATTTAATTGCTTACCCATTAAATTATTTTCTATTATTTTAGTTTTATCAAAATCGTTATTGATAATCCCTAATTCTTTCCACTCTTTGATTTGTTCATCAATATTTTTATGGTTTATCGTCTTTTCTACTAATTCAATATTTTTATCTGCTATTCTATCTAAAGTTATTACATAGTTAGAATTTAAAACAAATTTTGGTTTATTCCAGATTTTTACTAATTCATCCTCGAATTGTGAGATAAAATCAATTATTTTAAAAGCAATATCTTTTAAAATTTGTAATTGTTTAATTCTCTCTTCTGACCATTCACTTTCTCCTGAAAAAACATATTGATAAAGCCATATATCAAACTGTTCTCTTAAAAATGTTTTGGCATCTTTGTTGATAAAATAATCAACTTCGTTCTGTTTCTCAAAAATTTTAAAGGCTTTTTCTAAAATATCTTCATTTATATTTAATTCTTCTTTTTTTAAGGCCCTTAAAATGTCAATTATTTTAGTCTTCTTCCCTCTTTCAGAATAATAAACATCAAAGACGATGGTTCCGTCTTCTCTTTTATTTTTAAATTCATAAACGATTTCTTTTTTTTCATTCGCTCTTTTATATTCCAAGTCAGATACATCAAAGAAAAATTTTAAATTGTCTACTTCTACTTTTAGGTTTTTAAACAATCGGTCAGTTTTGACGTAATAAAGCATGTGGGTTTTCCAGAAGAGCATTACATCCTTATCATCAGTATAGACTTTCTCATATATATTTTGATGAAGAGGAGTGTAACTAAAATAAATTGAACCACTTTCAGAAAAATAACGACTAAAAAAAGTATAAAGTCTGTTAAAAAGTTCTTCTCTAAAATCGGGGAATGGTTCTAACGCCTTATCAATGTCTTTTTGTAATTTAGGGAAGACACCTTTTTCATAATACCTTGACTTAATTCCCATCAAATTAATATAACCAGATTCTCCCTCTACTTTTGCACCGATAAAAATTTTTCCCAAAGTATCAAAAAATTTCTTTTCTTTGGTCATGGTTTTACCTCTTTATTAAAAGTATTTATAGATACCCTTTAAAAACAATTATAAATAATTTATATTGATTTTGTTTCGTTCCTATTTGCAAATAAAAGTATTTTTTATTTGCCTATTTATTATTATTTTTCTGGGTATTTTTCCGGGTAGAACATTTGCCCATTAACTATTTTTTTAATATAAATCGATATTTTATATAATTATATCACACGGCTACGACTACTGTATGGCAATAATTAATAAAATAATTTGAAAAAATTGAAAAAAGTTTGAATTTTTTTGATTTATTTAAGAAAAACTGTGAAGGGGGGACAAGTTATGATAAATGCCCTCCATGATTCTAAAAACAAACTAATATTTACATACTGCATCGGTTATCAAAAATCCTTCTTTTTTGGGAAAATATTCGCAAGAACAAAAAGATGTGACGGGTCGGATGAATCCGACCCCTACTTTCTATTACTTCTTAATTATTTTGATTAATTAGGTTTACAACTACTTTGGCCATGTTATCTTTTTCTTCTGCTCTGCTTTCGGCAATTAATAAGGTTAAAGCCACCAGGGCGTTATCGGCAATACGTTTACTGCCGTCTTCATTATATAAAATACCATTTTCATTTAGAAACCAGAGGAAAAGTGATGCGGCAATTCGTTTATTTCCATCTATAAAAGAATGATTTTTGACCACAAAGTATAAGAGGTGTGCAGCTTTTTCTTCTATGCTGGGATAGAGGTCCTTTCCATTGAAAGTTTGATATATTGCTCCGATGGAGCCGGAGAATGACTGGTCTTTTTCCAGGCCAAATAAAGCTGTTGGATAATGAGCTTTTAATCGGTCTAATTCCTGGCGGGCTCTTTGGTAGCTAATTCTAAATTTCTCCTGAGTGGTAACTTTTTTTATCTTTAATTTTTGAAAATCATATTCATCAAGTAAATGCAGGGCTTTTTGATAATCAAGAATCACTTTCAATAATCCGGTAGCTTCGGTTGAATCTAAGGCTTTATTCTGCAGGAGTCTTTCCATAATTCTTGAGGTTTTTTGGAATTCTTTTAATTTCGCCCGATCTTCGCGCATTCTTTTTTCATTTATGGTGTATCCTTTGATTAAGTGTTCTTTTAAAACATTGGTAGCCCAGATGCGGAATTGGGTGCCGCGCTTGGAATTAACCCGGTAGCCGACGGAGATGATCATATCAAGATTATACATATTAGTGCTATATTTTTTACCATCTGCGGCAGTTATCCGGAAATTCCGGATAACTGAATTTTCTTCCAATTCGCCTTCTTTAAAAATATTTCTAATATGTTCATTAACGGTACGAACATCTTTTTCGAAAAGGCCTGCCATCTGCTTTTGAGACAGCCAAACGGTATCTTTTTTTAGATTTACCTCAAAGGTTTCTTTCCCTTCCGGGGTGGTATAAATTACTATTTCATTTTTCTCTGTCATTATTTTTTCCTTTCTAAGGAGTTTTTCTATAATTGTATCACACGGCTACGACTACTGTATGGCAACAATTAGTAAAATAATTTAAAATAATTGAAAAAAAGTTTGATTTTTTATGTTTTTATTTAAAAATGATGGTTTTATAAAATAACACACACGTAAAAAAGCCGGCAGTCTGGCGGTCATAATATAATATTTTAGACCCATAACTTTGCGCCCTACCCTTTCGGATAGTTTGCCTTTTCCAGCTTTTGATTAATTGCTAATTATCTATAAAATACGCTATTACTTATATACTACATTGCTTATTAAAAGTCCTTCTTTTTTGGGAAAATATTTTAGAATTAGGGGGAAAAAGATGGATTCCCGCCTGCGCGGGAATGACAGAGAGAGGAGCGGGAATGACAAAGAAGACTGCGGGAATGACAGAGAGGGAAAGTTTTTTGAAAAATTGTATTGCAATTGGGAGGAAAATGAGGTAAAATAGGGTCATAAACTTTTGTTCGTATGCACTTATTTAGATATATTTTTAATAAATTATTAGAAAGGAAGGAAGTATATTGTTTAGAAAGCCGATGAAGATGAGAGATTTAGAAATTTGGGGAGTTCCCTCTTATATTGTGGATATCTGGGAGAAGTATTATTCTCTTTATCTGCTGCCGGTTCAGGAAGAGGCAGTAAGGAGGTATGGGGTACTGGATTGCAATGACAATCAGAATCTATTAGTTATTGCTCCTACTTCTTCGGGGAAAACTTTTATCGGTGAGATGGCGGCTACCAATCAGGTTGTCCGTGAGAAAAAAACTATTTATTTGGTTCCCTTGCGTTCTTTAGCCGAAGAAAAATATCATCATTTTCGTGACCTTTATACTGATTGTGATATAAACACTCTCATCTCTTCCCGGGATCGTCGGGAATACGATAAGAAGATTATTCGAGGAGATTACCAGGTAGCTGTAATGGTCTATGAGAAATTTAATTATTTTCTTCTCGAATATCCTAATTTCCTGCGGGATGTCTCTCTGGTTGTTATCGATGAGATGCAGATGATTCATGACCCCGTCCGCGGTCCCCTCCTGGAAGAGATAATTACCTATATCAAAAAGAATAAACCTGACCTTAAGATTATCGGTTTATCTGCATATTTGGATAATGAAGCAGGATTCTTAAACTGGATTTCGGCTAATTCCCTGCTTTCTCATCAACGTCCTGTAGAATTGCGTAAAGGGTTAGTACGGGAAGGAACTTTTAAATATATCACTCATAATAATTATTACCGTGGGGAAGAGACCTTTTTTGCTCCCGATGAAGTCCGGGATAATTCTTACGAAGATTATCTAAAAAAAACGGCCTCTTATTTTGTAGAAAAAGATGAGCCTACCCTCCTCTTCTTCCCTACCCGGAAAGATACCCGCAAATGGTCCGGATGGCTGGCCGGGCAAATTGATGCTCCCAGGGCAGATGGGGCTATTTACGAGCTTTCCCGGCTGGAGGAGACTAGATCCCGAAATGAATTGCTCTATTTATTGGAAAAGGGGATAGCCTATCATAATGCTGACCTTTCCTGGGAAGAGAGAAATCTGGTAGAGAACTATCTGAGAACCGGAGAGATTAAGTTAATTTGTGCTACTACCACTCTGGCTATGGGAGTAAATCTTCCCTTTAAAAATGTAATCCTCACTACTCATAAATACGCGAGTAGTAATGGAGATCACGGAAACAGTTACCTTACCGGTATGAGTATGGCAGATGTAGAAAATATGGGAGGAAGAGCAGGAAGATTAAACCAGAAAGAAGAAGATAATTTTGGACGGGTTATCTTTTTAGCCCCTTCCCTTCTTTCCGAGACTGTGGTGCAAAATCTTTACTTTAATGCTTTAAAGCCGGCTAATCCGGCAGAGATCTTGCAGATCAATGACTCCAGAGGAAAATATAACTCTGTCCTGACATCAACTGCCCCGGCAGTAACAGCAACAGCAGCAGCTTTCCCTGCAGGCCAGGATATAAAAACGTCCTGCCGTCCCTCGAAGAAGGAAAAGAACTTTACTAATTTTCTTCTAAAGGAAATAGCAAAGGGAATAAATACGGAAGAAAAACTGGATAATCGATTTAAGGGATTGACTTCTGATTTTAAAAAAGATGACCATTACTGGGTATTTAATTTTGAAGAAGATGACCTGGAGACAGAGATTAAAAAAAGTTTGAAAATATTAATAGAAGAAAATCTAATAAAATACGGCAAAAAAGATAAAGACGCCAAAAAACTATTCCTCACCGGAGCGGGAGCACTGATTAATTCCCGAAGGATAGATATGGATACCTATCTTCTCTTTAAAAAATATTTAGAAAGCAAAAGAGGAAAGTTAACTAATTTAGAAATAATTACTTTGTTGGCTAAAAGTGATGAAGGGAAAAATATTCCTATCCCTTTCCCTCAGTTTAATCAGACTACCGACCGCTATAAAAAGGGTGACTGGAAATATTATTATCAGAGTAGGATGACAGAATTAGTTTCCGACCGGGGAGAAGACGGTAAAGAAATTTATCAGGATATTTTAGAATTAAAGGGAGAAGATTGCCGCCTTGAATTGGATATAGAAGATTATCTTTCTATCAAGAAAGCCCTCCTATTATATGATTGGATAGGAGATAGAGAGATAAAAGAGATTGAGGAGACGTATAAAATCTACGGTGGGGCGATACGGAAATTAGGGGAAAGCTTTTCCTGGTTGGCGGAAAGCCTGGGCTGGAACAAAAAGAAGCGTAAAAAAGAAGAGTTAGCCGCAATAAAGAGGGTCTCGGAGAGGTTGGCCTGGGGAGTGGAAGAAGAAGGATTGGAGCTTGCGTGTCTGCATATCCCCGGATTGGGTCGGGGTTATGTGAGGGTGCTGTTAAGAGAGGGATATAATAATAGAAAATGTCTGGAAGAATTAGGCGAAGAGGAGCTGAGTAAGGTGGTGCCGAAAAGATTGGCCGGGAGAATCAAGAGAAGGTTTTCCGGTGAAAACAGCAAAGTGAAAGAAAGAAGGTTGGATGATGGCCGCCGATTAGCGACTAATCCATCTCTCATTTCTCAACTGAAAACTGAAAACCGAGAACTAAAAACTATCTTAGAAATCGACCGGCATCGCCCGGATAGAATCATCTTTGAGGGGAAAGAAGTTAAAGTTACTACCATAGGTTTTTCTTTGATATGTCTATTGGCTCAACATAGAGGACAAGTAGTGGGCTATGAAGAAATTTTAAAGGAATTATGGGAAGGTGAAACTGATGCAATTTATACCCGGATAATTCAACATATACATAAATTTAGAAAAGATACTTTAGATGCAATTGGTAATAACAAAATAAATAAAGAAAAAGTTAAGAATATATTTAAAGTAGTATCCGGAAGAGGTGTTATGTTAAATGTGAATGATAAGGAACTGAAAATAAATTAATATTACAATTATATCCTTACAACTCCCATAGGACAGGCGTCTCGCCTGTCTATCATTAAAAAAAATAAATAAATCGAATTTAAATCTTTTAAATCCGAACGGTTCAAAAGCTGTTCGGATTTTTTATTTTCAGATTAACTTCGGACAAAAGCAAATTAAAAACAAATCAAAAACAAATCAAAAACAAAGAGAAAACATGATACAGGAAATTTTTTTTATGATGTAATTGTAGTAGTCGTTAATGAATAGTGAATAGTTGTTAGCCGGTCGGGGAAAAATACAATCACTAATAAAAACCGTATCGAGTAAAGAGGAAAAGAGGTAGAAATATATGCAAAGAGAAAGACTAAATAAGCAGAAAAAGCCGGGGGAAGAAAGAAAAGAAGGTTATGTTGTTATCCCCAACTATTTCTTGAGGGAATGGGTCAAGGTCTTGGGGGTAGGACCTGTAGTGCTCTATCAGGAACTGCTTTCTTACTGTCATAAAGAAAAAGATATCGCCTGGCCTACCATAAATTCTCTGTGTGAACAGATGGGGATAGCTAAAACTACCTTACTCCGATACCAGAATACCCTGATTAAGTTTGGTCTGATTAAAAATATCAGAAAGGGGAAATCCACTACCGGTCATTACAAAAATAATATCTATCAGATTACTCCTATTGGAGAGCTCTCAGGGCATCCGGATCCGGAGAAAATAATAGATTTTGTTGGTAGCAAAATGATACCTATGTTGGTAGCAATATGAAACTTTCTTTGGTATCAAAACGCTACCCTAACAATACCAATCTTAACATTACCAATTTAACAACAACAAAAGGAGAAAAAGATGTTGCTGTTGCTGTTAATTTTAAAAAATTAAAAGAGGAAGGAGAAGAAAAAATGCAAGCAGTTAGAGAACGGATGGTTAAATTAGATCTTAAGGAGGAATTTGTGGAGCAGCTGCTAAAAGAGTACCCGGTGGAGAAGATTGAGGAGAAATTAGATTTGCTTATGGAGAGGAAGAATGTTAAGAGCCCGGCTGGCTGGCTGAGGGCCGCACTGAAGAACGATTACCGGGATGCGGAACCTTCTCTGTCATTCCCGCAGTCTTCTCTGTCATTCCCGCAGTCTTCTCTGTCATTCCCGCGCAGGCGGGAATCTATAAGATATGATGAAGAACCCGCAGAAGGAAGCGGGGATGATAAATGTAGGGGCGTATTGCAATACGCCCTTCCCCAAAATGTCATTGCGAACGACCGCAGGGAGTGTGGCAATCCCAAGCATGTCAATCTCGATTCCCTACTCCCCTCTCCCCCGGAGGGGAATTGTAGGGGTCGGATTCATCCGACCCGTCTGGAACCAGATAAAAAAATCCTCTCCACCGAAGATGCAAGAAGACGGTTTCATTCTCTAAGAGAAAAACTAATGGCAATGGATTCACCTTGATCTAAATCATAGGACGGGGGGAAGCTTATCTTTCTGAATGTAGGGGCTTGATTCATCAAGTCCGAAAAAGGACGGGGCGGATGAATCCGCCCCCTACAAAAAACTGAAAACTATTTTCGACTGAAAGGAGAAAATTTATGTCCGAACTAAAAGAACTAATCACCCGTGCCAAACAAAAAAACGTATCCTCCATGGAGGAACTGTTCAACAAATTTAAACCATTATTAAAATCAAGAGCTAAAAAATACTCTCGCTATGGGCTTGAATATAATGATGTCTTCCAGCAGGCATCCCTACTCTTTATCATCGGCGTTTATGAACATCAGCCGGAAAAGGAGAGATCACCTACTGCCTTTTCCAGCTACATAAAAAAGAGAATCGACTGGGGTTTGTGGGTCTATTACCGACGTTATCTTAAACAACAGATAGAAATTTCCAGTGGCCTAAAACCGAAAGAAAAGTAGGACGATCCCGCCTGTTTTTACAGAGCCTGTTCCTGTAAATGTAGGGGTTCGATTCATCGAACCCGTTATTCCGGGGCGGATAAATCCGCCCCCTACAAAAAACTGAAAATCGTTTATGAAGGAGGAAATATATGGACAGATTAAAAAATATCTTGGGAGAAGTAGGTATGGAAAGAAGTTATGAGCGTTTAACTCAAAGAGAAAGAAATATTATCAGTTTGTATTATCTTGCAGGATACAAAGATGAGGAGATCGCAAGATTATACGGAATCAATCGTCAAAATGTAAACCGGCAACGTAAAAGAGGAATATCAAAATTAAAAATATTTTAATTTTTTTGTAATGACTGTAGCGAAATCACCTCTTTTTTGCAATGTAATAAGTAGAGGGGTAAGTTAGCCGTTGCTGAATAGGTTAGTAAAAAGGGGACATACTTCTTTTAAAATGTGTCCCCCTTTTACAGGCGTCCCGCCTGTCTATTTAAATGTAGGGGTTCGATTCATCGAACCCGTCTGTTTCGGGTCGGATAAATCCGACCCCTACTCCAAATGTCATTGCGAGTGAGCGCAGTGAGCGCGGCAATCTCATCACCCCTCACCTATTACGCTAATTGGCTATCAGCCCATTAGCCGGAAAGGAGGTGAAATATAAATGGCCACAGTAGTAACCGTTCCCCGTGATTCTGCCTTACAGTTAAGGTTAGTAGTAGGCACTAATCCGGAAACCGGAGCACCTATCGTTAATAGCAAAACCTTTAACAAGATTAAATCTACTGCTATCGAACAGGATGCCTATGATGTAGCTACCGCTTTAGTAGGCTTGCAGAAGTACAGCGTAGATGAAGTCAGATTCGAAAAAGAATCCCAACTTACGGAATAGCAAATTAGTGGTTAGTGAATAGTCGTTAGCCGAAGAAAAAGAGGATAGGAAGGAAGGGATAGACTAATAGCTATAAATCAAAGATTAAAATAAATTAATCAATTAACCTTACCCGCAGGAAATGTAGGGGTTCGATTCATCGAACCCGTTTCGGGTCGGATAAATCCGACCCCTACCTAATTGGTCAATCGGAGAATCGGTAAATTGGTTAATCGATAAGGAGGTGAAAAAATAGATGGCCACCGAATTAGGAGAAGTAACCAGTTATAAGAGACTCTATATGCAGTTCAGAGACAGTGCAGCTAAAACCATCAATCTAACTTTAAATAATCCCAAGAACGTAGATGATGGAGACTATGTGGACTTAGTTGCCCAGGATGCAGCAGTAGAAGGAGTGATGGATACTATCATCACCAAGAACATCTTCCATAATAACGGGAATGACTTAGTAGCCAAAGTTAATGCTCGGATACTTGATTATAAGTCTACTGATGTTATGGATGTGTAGGAAATAATGTTTAACCATTATTTCCAGTTTTTCGTTTATAGTTTTTAGTTTGTAGGGGCGTATAGCAATACGCCCCTACCACTTGCAACTGAAAACTATTTTCGACTGAAAGGAGGAAATAAAATGCTCGAAACAATCTTAAGTAAATATCTATTAAATGCCCTACTGTTATCTCTGGTCTCCATCTTCTACAGTTTCTTAAAGAATAAAGTAGGAGAAGATAGAGCAAGTACCATAAAAGAGGCTATTTTATCTGCTATGCTCTGGGCCGAAGAAGAGCTGGGGATAGGAAACGGCAGCCAGAAATGGGAGATAACCTGGAAAAAATTAGTAGAGATATTGGCTGATAAGAATATCAAATTGAGAAAATCGGAAGAAAAAACAGTAAAGACTATGATGAAGGCTAATGTGGGGAGGATTAATCGGCAAACTTACGATGTGTTGATGAAGAGAAAATTGATAAAAGAGAAGAAGGCCGTTCAGCAGTCACTGTTGAATAGTCGTTAGTGAATAGTGAATAGTCGTTAGCCAGAAGTCAGAGTAGAGCATGTAGCGTATAGGAGTAGGCTACAAATGTAAGTATAATTATAGTCGGTTAGTTAGTTAACTGGTTAATTGGTTGAGAGAAAATACAGAGATTAAATTACTCACCCCCACCTTAATCCTCCCCCCTCAAGGGGGAGGAGATTTTAATCGGTGAATCAACTAACGACTGCAAGGAGTTGGTTCCTATGCAGATGCTAAATAGTACCAACAATATAAAAATCGCCACCCACTTCAACTTATCCGAGTTTGCCTGTCCCTGCTGTAATCTGGTGATGTTACATCCCAAGCTGCTGGCAAAATTGGTAGAGTTAAGGAATATTCTTGAAAGATCGGTTTGTATTACTTCCGGATACCGCTGTTTCGAATATAACCGGAAAGTGGGAGGGGTAAGAAACAGCTATCACCGTATCGGACTGGCAGCAGATATTAAAGTAAAAGATATCAACTTAATTGAACTTTTAGATATATGTGAGAATATAGACTTTGCAGGGATCGGGTTTTATGAGAAGAAGGATTTTTTACACTTGGATGTGCGACCTACCAAGAGGAGCAGGTGGAGGGAGTAATAAAAAGCTGCCAAAAAGTGCCTGGCACTTTTTGGCAGCTTTTTAAGGAAGGAGTGAATAATGGATGTTAAAACAATATCTGAAGTGATTACTAATCAGGGGTTCCCTATCGCCTTGTCGATACTATTGATCTTTCGTATTGACAGATTTATGCAGGAGATAGTAATTGCTCAGAAAGAGGGATATCGGCAGGTCCTGGAGAATACCAAAGAGATACACAGTACTATCACCAACTTAAACCAGCAGAACCGGGAATATTATTCCCTGCGTTTTGGGGAAGTGCAGAAAGAGCTCTCGGGGATGAAGGTGGAGCTGGGGAAAATTGAATAGAGATAAAATTTTAAAATAAAAAAGGGTAAGCTATAGAGAAAGTTATCTTCCTTAGCCTGCCCTTTTTCTGTTTTCAAACCATATTCTGATATCTCAAAGAAATAGAACTTACTTTTATTTATTATTTAAAATATTTTATTGTCAGAAGAATCGTCCCCTTGACAATCCTATTCAAATTTAAAACCCTTTTCTTTGAAGAGCTTAAGACAGACATCAACTACTTCCGGATCATAGAGGATGCCTTTGTTTTTAGAGATTTCTTCCAGGGCTACATCTATACCGAGAGCAGGGCGATAAGGTCGGTGAGAAGACATGGCCTCTACTACATCGGCTACACCTAAAATGCGGGCCTCCAGGATAATCTCGTCACCTTTTAGTTTATTGGGATATCCTGAACCATCTAAGCGTTCGTGATGTTGCAGGACAATTTGGGCTATAGGGTAGGAAAAATCAATGGATTTCAAGATATCATACCCTATTTGGGAATGACTTTTGATTAGACTAAATTCTATATCAGTTAGCCTACTAGGTTTACTCAAGATTTCAGTGGGCAGGCCAATCTTCCCGATATCATGGATTAAAGAGGCTATCCTTATCCCCTCAACCTTATCCGGAGAAAGGTCCAGTTCTTTAGCTATAGCGATGGTCAATTGAGAGACCCTCTGCTGGTGACCGGCAGTATAGGGGTCTTTGACCTCAATTATCTTGGACATGGTTTCAATGGTTGCATCCATGGTCTTTTTTAGTCTTTCTTCTGCTTGCTTACGTTCGGTGATGTCTTCTGCAACTCCTTCTATCCAGCCTTGTTCAGGATATATTCGAGCCGAGTAGAGTGCCCAGAAGATGGAGCCGTCTTTACGGTAAAACCGTGCTTCAAAATTATTGACCCTCCCGGTAGTTTGTATTTCCCTTACCATTTTTTCCCTTGTACCGGGGTCGACATAGTTTTCGGAGGTTTTATATTCACCTACAAATTCCTTTCGATTCTCATAGCCAAACATTTTTGCTAACTGTTCATTGCTTTCGAGAATTCTGCCATCTTTGATACTGGTCCGGAACAATCCCACCTGGGCATTCTGGAAAAGATTACGATAAGTCTCCTCGCTCTCTTTCAGTTTCTCTTCTGCCTGCATTCGTTCGGTGATATCTTTAGCTAAGCCGATAACCCCGGTTACTTTGCCTTCTTTATCTTTGTAAGGTATCTTGTCGGTAATTAGCCATCTTATTCCGTCAGGTGTGGTATAAGGTTGGATGATATCCCTTTTTGGTTTTCCGGAAAGAATAACTTCTCGACTGTCTTTTCTCATCTTCTCTGCCTGTTCCCTGGGAAAAAGCTCTTCTGTAGCCTTACCTACTATATCTTCTATAGACATCTTTAATGAGTTAGCCAGAGCCTTGTTTGCCCGGATAATTCTACCTTCTATGTCTTTATAAAAAATTAGAGCGGGTACTGAATCCATAATCATTTGCAGTTCATCTTTTGCAGTTTTTACATTTTCCTCTGCTTGTATCCGTTCTTCATCCAATTCAATGTTGTGTATGCTGAAAGCGATGTCTCCAGCAACTTCCTTAAACAAACTTTGCTCCTCATGATCGACAGTAATATGAGCAGGTATAGAGGCAGATATAAAACCATATACCTTTCCACTATATTCTAATCGGATGGTCATCACTCTTCGGCCAGAATGCTTCTCTAATAGTGGGCATTCGGAACAGGTAGATGCCGGGTCTTTAATTGTTACGACCCCCTGTTGTTTTAGGGCTTTCTGGCCACAAATGATCAACTCACCTTTCTTTAATAGTTCAACCATGGGCAAAAGTGCCTTTCCTATACCGGCTTCAGCATATGTTTCAAGTCTTCCATTTTCGTCCAGCAAGGCTATCCAAACACAATAATAACTTCCTGTTTCTATAAGATTATTACATACACCTTTGAGCAACTTTTCACGGTTCTTTTCTTTTACAATAAGTTGGTTAACACTACGGATGGAACGAAGGACGAGATTAAGGTGCTTTATTTTCTCCTCTGCTAGCTTACGCTCGGTGATGTCATCATAAACTACAACAATCTCACCAGAGGGTATTTTGTAGACATAGTTCTCTCTCCAACCAGTAATCCTCTGATCTTTATATAAGGAGATGGAGTGGTGTTGAGGTTTCCCGGTTTTGTATACTTCTTGAAAGACTTTGAAAAGACCAAAATCCTTTACTCCGGGTAATACTTTAAGGACACTTTTTCCAATGATATCCTCTTTCTTAACTTTTTCAATCTTCTCTGCAGCTCGGTTAAAGTCTTTGACTGTAAAATCCTTACCATTGTTTTTTGCTTCATAAATTGCTACTCCACTACTCATATACTTAAACAGCCCTCTGAATCTGCTCTCGCTTTCCTGTATAACTTCTTCTGTTTGTTTGAGTTTGGTTATATCTTTGAACACCCCTTTTTCACGCTCTTCCCGTAAAAGCTTTAATTCTTTTATTAATTCTGCCTTTGTCTTATTCTCATCCTCCATCTTAAATATTATACCTCCGTAAAAATCGTTATTTATTTATTTTTATACAAATATTCAAAAAACATGGTTTCTATAATATGAGTACCGCTAAAATATTTACACCTTATATTAATAATATTCTACATTATTTTAAAAAATCCTCTTTTTTAGCTCAAATTTTTAAAGATTCTCGTAGATGTATTCTATTACTTTGTTTTCAAAAATTTTAGGATCATTCTCTTCTTCTATAAAGATAAAATTATTTTCCATAAGACAGAAGACTATCCATCTCTTATTTTTGGTCTGTAAAATTCCTGCCAGTGCTGAGGCCGAAGATAAGGTCCCGGTCTTACCCCA
>DMCY01000012.1 GCA_003451675.1 Candidatus Atribacteria bacterium | reverse complement strand
AGTCTACCTTTTTTATTTACCTCAATGTGCGAATATTGATGAAGATTTTGCCAGCATTGAAGTAAAAGAGCTATCCATTTTTGGAGTGGATATCCGCTATCCTGATGATTTTTATATTCCAACCATAGAAGAGGTAAAATTCTATTATAACTTAGCCAAACAAATTAAAATTTCAGTAAATTCTAAATTAGAAACGAAAGAATACTAAAGTTAAAATTTAATAAGAATATTTATTCCTCAAAATTACATGAATCTAGAAGAGAATCGTGCCTCCTCTCATCATATCTGAAGAGCATATTGGAGTTCCAGAAAGTTATCTGTCCCTTTTTGGTACTCCCCAAGTCTACAAAATAAGGGTTTTACGCTACTAAAATAGACTACTATACCAAAAAGTAAAAGGATTGAAAGTGTAAAACGACATAGAGAATGGCAAAAAATGTTGAACAAGGATATATTTTTTAATGAAGTTTTTTCAGATAAATCCACATAAACCGTAGGACAGGCGTCCCACCTGTCTATCCCTCTTTTCCCTCGCCCTTGAGGGGAGAGGGCAGGGTGTAAGTTATAATATAAATATCAAATATAAGATTGACTTTAAAATACAGTATTAAATATAACTAAAAAGGAATGGCAAATGCGAAAAGATACCAAAAATATTATTAGAAGCAATTATATAATCTATCTTGTATCACTCATCTTTAACCGGTCAATTGTGTGTGCCAAACAACCGTCCCCTGTTCTTATTTTTGATAAAATTCTCCGGGAATACCCATTTGGTGGCAAGGGTATATAAATACCTACCTGGAAAAAGATTTGCGAAGTATATCTAATATTCAGAACCTTCCCCTGACACAGACATTCTATTTGACAAAGTATTTTATATTAGTATAATAATAGTATAACAATAGTATGACAAATGTTATACAAAGGAGATAAATATGTCAAAATTAAGATTGACAGTTACTATTCCACATGAAGAGTATGAAAGAATAGAAGAAGAAAAAAAGAGGAAGGGCATTAGCAGAAGTGCATTGGTACAGGAAATAATTAAATTCTTTTTCGCAAAAGAGGATGAACAATTTAAAATAAAAAAATATATTGAGGGTTATAAGAAAATTCCAGAGAAAACAAATTATATAGCTCAACTTGAACAAGTTCAGTTTGAAGCCTTAGATAAGGAGTTTTAATATGTATAAAGGTGAAATTTGGTGGGCAAATTTACCGAGTCCTATAGGTAAAAGGCCGGTAGTTTTACTCTCCAGGGATGAGGCTTATTCTGTACGTAATGCTGTTACTGTTGCTGAGGTTACTTCTACAATACGCAATATACCTGTAGAAGTTAATCTTGGGCTCGAAGATGGTTTGCCTAAAAAGTGTGTAATGAATCTCGATACAATAATTACTATAAGAAAAGAACTGCTTACAGAAAAGATAACGGATCTTACTCCAGAAAAGATTGATAAGGTTAATAAAGCTATAAAATTTGCCCTTGATCTAAAATAATGATCCATATAAAAGCGGGCTTCACGATATTTCTATGGTAAAAACCAGTCAGATACTTACCATTAGTAAAATTAGGCTCGAAAAGAAATTAGGACAACTTAGTGAAGAAAAAATAGAAAAAGTAAATCAGGCCATTAAACTTAGCCTGGGGTTAGGAAGGTAATAATTAAGAGTTTACTTTTTTCAATATATAAGGTATCTTTACCTTTTATTTACCAAATACCAACGACTATCTTAACCGCTAACCAGCTAACTCTTTTCCCATTACTCATCACTGTATTTATGTATTTATAACCCGCATTTATAGCCCACATCTTTTTCTTGGACTCGATACTCGATACTATATACTGTCTTAATGCATATTCTAACCAGCAGGTATTGCTTAAATCTTTTACCTTAGAACAGATGATGAAAAATAAGATCAAAGCCTTTTTAGATCGAAAAGAAATAAGAGATGTATTTGATATAGAATTTTTGACCAGAAAGAGAGTTAATATTTCAGCAAATTATGAAGAATTAAAAAAGATTAAAGAAATTATTGGAGAATTTAAAAAAAGAGATTACTATGTAACTTTAGGTTCTCTTTTAGATGATGATATCAGAGAATATTATAGGAAAGATAATTTTACATATTTATTGGGCATTATCAATGAAAAGCTTTCTTATGAATAAAAAATATTCACCGCTAAAACCTTCTCGTTAATCGTAGGACAGGCGTCCCACCTCCCTCTGTCATTCCTGCGAAAGCACGAATCCATCTTGTACCTTCTTTGCTTTTGCATTTATACTAACGACCAATTTAATCAGTCAATTGCTTTTTATCCTAATCCTAATCTTTAATTGGCAAATTGCTAAATCGGCGAATCGATCAATTGGTGAATTAATATATTGGCAAATTAACCAAAAAACTGATAAAATAATAGTAAATGAATAATGTATCTTGTTTTCTTAATTTTATGGAGGTCTAATAGGGGTGCGAGGTGAGTCAAAATATGAATATCATTGAAATAAAGAAAATTTTAGAGAAACATAATAACTACCTTAGAAAAACCTTTCATGTTAGAGAAATAGGAATATTTGGTTCCTTTGTTAAAGGGCAAGAAAAAGCAGATAATAGTAGTGATGTAGATATCCTGATTACCTTTAAAAAAGGTTATAAAGACTTTTTTAATTATATGAGATTGAAATATTATCTGGAAAATCTCTTAAGTCGAGAAGTTGATTTGGTGATTAAAGAAGCTGTAAAACTGAGATTGAAAGAAAGGATTTTTAGTGAGGTAGAATATGTCTAAGGAGAAAAGAGATTACATTCTTTATTTAGAAGATATTTTAGATGCCCTTGAAAAAATAGAAAGTTATACAAAAAATATATCTTTTGCAGAGTTTACTAATAATGATATGGCTGTAGATGCTGTTATCAGAAATTTTGAAGTAATTGGTGAAGCAACTAAAAATGTTCCTGAAGAAATAAAAGAAGAATATCCAGAAGTAGAATGGAAAGAAGCTACAGGTTTTAGGAATGTTTTGATTCATGATTATTTTGGCATAGATTTAGAAGCAGTATGGGATACTATAAAGAAAAATTTATTACCTTTTAAAGAACAACATATTCTAAAAGTTTTAACAGCTAAGTAATAAGGCCGTATTCCTGCTCGATAGTTTTGGTTTCAATTTCTCTGCTTCCTTATTTTATAGGAAGAATCTTTCAGGTAAAAAGACAGAGTAAAAAAGTAATTAAATTATTTTTTTTACTCTGTCTTTTTTTATTTATAATTGTTGAAAATCGCTTTTAAAATATAAATCTATACTGAAAAAAACAATGCAACAATAAAAGAAATAGCTTTTTTGTGAACTTGTGAAGCCTGAACCCAAAATATTCACGATTTTTATTCCCTAGGTCAATCGGTCAATTAATTTCCTAATCCTAATCCTAATCCTAATTGGAAAATTGGCGAATTGGATAATTGGTCAATTAATATATTGGCAAATTAACCAAAAAACTGATAAAATAACAGTAAATGAATGATAATCTATTTTCGCAAAGTGAAACAATAAATACAAAATGATACAGAGAACCGTCCCCTGTGTTCAATAATAAAAATAAAAGACAAAAGGAGGTAACTATAAATGTATTATAAGGTTATAGTAGAACCAGATACGGAATCTGGCGGTTATATAGCATATTGTCCTACCTTAAGGGGATGCGTATCTGAAGGGGAAACACCAGAAGAAGCTTTAAAAAACATAAAAAAGGCCATAAAAGGATATCTCCTTGTTCTTGAAGAAGAACTAAAGCGAAAAGATGCAAAAGTTTATAAGGTTGCCATTTAATAATGTCCAGGTTACCTACATGTAAAGGCAAGGAAGCGGTTAAGGCATTTAAGAAAAACGGCTGGGTTTTAGCAAGGTACATTGATGATCATTTTATCCTTAAGAAGCCAAGGAGAAAGATACTTATTATCAATACCGGATCATAATCCGATAAAAAAAGGTACTTTACGAAGACTGATTAGAGATGCAGGATTATCTATTGACCATTTTGTAAAACTATTAGGTAAAAGTAAACACTAAAATGATTTTTATTTCTCTATTTATCCATTTATTCAGTTGAAAACTATTTTAGAGAGATTTGGAGTACATACTGCTGTTAATATTTCTAAAACAAGAGAAAGGGCAGAAGAATTAGTTAGTATAGGTTTTGGAGTAGCTGATGCAGCACATATTGCTTTTGCGGAGAAATTGGGGACACCTTTTATAAGTTGTGATAATCGGTAACCCGGTTATCTTTTGCGAGAAGGAGGGATTAAGATGAGAACTGTAAAATATATGGATGAAGAGACGGTAATTAAAAAAGCGATGCAGGTGCTAATAAAAGAATTGGGACCAGTAGAAGCTATTAGATTTATAAATATACCAAAAAGTAAAAGGATTGAAAGTGTAAAACGACATAGAGAATGGCAAAAAATGTTGAACAAGGATATATTTTTTGATGAAGTTTTTGCAGATAAATCCACATAAACCGTAGGAGACAGGCGTCCCGCCTGTCTATTTCTGAAATGTAGGGGTCGGATTCATCCGACCCGCTCTGTCATTGCGAGGAATGATAATGACGAAGCAATCCCATACTTCCTCATCTGTCATTCCCGCTCCTCATCTGTCATTCCCGCGCAGGCGGGAATCCATCTTATATCTTCTTTGGTTTTGTATTTATACTAACGCCTAATTTATCCTGTATATTTAACTTCTAATATTAAATATTAAGGGTGAAGTAAATAAACTATTTTTCGGTATACATCTCTCCTGTGTCGTATATAATAAATTGTTAGGAAATCTTTATTGTTATCTACTTGATAGATTACTCTATAATCACCAATTCGAATTCTATAAAAATTATCTGTACCTTGAAGCTTACGATATTGCCTTGGAAAGGGATTTTTAGCAAGTGATTCTATGCTTTTTTAATTATTCGTAGGATTTGTTTATAATCGATACCCAGTAAATCTTTCTCTGCTGATCTTTTCCATTGAATATCATAAGAGTCCATTTTTTCTTAATCTTTCTTTAAGCTTATTAAAAGTTATTGTTGTTTCATCTCGTCGTTCGGCGACAACTGCCAGGTCGTGAAGATCTTCCATGAGCTCCTCATACTTTTTAATGGGAAGGATAGTAGCTGTTTTTTTACCCTTTTCATCTACAATATATTTTTCTTTTTTAAAAAATTGCATCTATTGTTCTCCTTTCTATGAAGATAAATATTCAATACATTTTCAAATTTATATTTCATTTTGTTTTTTATTATAGATTATTTTTTCAAAATTATTAATAAATACCCAATACTTCCTCCCTTGAGGAGGGATGATTTACCCTGTGTAGTGATTTACGCTATTACACAGGATTAAGGCTCTGATACGAAAGGGGACCGGCTACTTTTATTAAGCCACATAAAACACCAGAATCCTGTCTGGTGATGTAGTGGCTATCCAGACGAGATGGCATTTGGTATAATGGAG
>DMCY01000026.1 GCA_003451675.1 Candidatus Atribacteria bacterium | reverse complement strand
TTGTTAAATGGTATAAAATTAGCTAATCTAAGCAAGTTTAAGGCAAACTTTTTATTGATTTAAAATAATTATAATTAGTCGTTAGTATTTGGTGAATAGTATCTAGCGTGTTAGCGTACAGCGTATAGCGGATAGTGAAAAAAGAAGAGGAAAGATAAGTTCGTAAGGTACAAGTAGGGGTAGACCTTGTGTCTGCCGGAAATGAGTAATGTGCAGGGGTTTGATTCATCAAACCAGCTAAAATAAATTACCAATAACCCGGGTCGAATAAATTCGACCCCTACATTAAAAATGATGCTTTATTAGAAATAGTTTTGAATTATAGTTTTTCGTTTTTCGCTTTTAGTTTTAACTTTTTATTTTATAATGATAACTGAAAACATGTATTTAGTACTTGATACTTAAATGATTTAAAAAATTTCATAATCTCTTAAAATATTTTAATTAAAGAGGTGAATTGAAATGAAAGAGAAAGATATAAAACCTAACAAAGAAAGAGAAAGCCGGGAAGAGGTAGGTAAGAAAAAGAAAGAAGAATGGCTTAAAAAAGAGAAGATAAAGATGGTTGAACAAAGGAAAGAGTATATGAGTTATCTTAAAGGGGTAATGCATAAGAAAGGGTTTAACCCAAAATTGAAGAAGGATAAATTTTTAGGCGGAGTAAGAGGAAGAGGATAAGAATAAAATATTTATAATAAATATTTTGAAAAAGAAGGATTTTTAGAATAAGATATAGTATATATAAATACAGAATGATGATTAGCCTTTTCGAGGATAAAGGACTTTTAAATAAAGTATAATTTTAATTTGTATGATTGATTGATAAGAAGGGAAAAAAGCGAAAAGGCAAATTAAATTAAAAGGGGAGGTGTGAAAAAGGAATATAGATATTCGGTAAGTTATTTCATTAGATAATTAGAAAATAAAGGAGGAAAAAAGTAATAATGAAGAAAAGTATTTTAATTTTAACATTATCTTTGATCTTAATAATTGTAATCAGTTTTACAGCCTTAGGAGCTCAAAAAACAGTATCTTGGATGATCGGCTCTGAGCCTCCATCTTTAGACCCTTGCTTAGCTACTGATAGTATTTCCATAGATATGGTTGAAAACCTTTTTCTTGGTTTAACCGATCTGGCTTTTGATATAAATACAAGCTTAACAGAGGTTAAACCAGAATTAGCTACTTCCTGGGAATGCTCAGAAGATGGTCTGGTCTGGGCTTTTCATATAAGAAAAGATGTGGTGTGGAGTGATGGAAGACCGGTAACTGCTCATGATATAGAATATGCAGTAAAAAGAACCTGCGATCCTGCCACTGCCTCAGACTATGCTTATGTACTTTATATCATTAAAGGAGCTAAAGAGGTAAATACCGGCGAGATAACTGATCTAAGTCATATTGGAGTAAAAGCAGTAGATGATTATACAATTCAATTTGCCCTAAATCACCCTGCTGGTTACTTCCCAAGTATTGCTGGTATGTGGGTAGCCAGACCTGTACCCAAATGGGCTATTGAAAAATATGGGGACAAATGGACTGAACCGGAGAATATAGTTACTAATGGTCCCTATCTTTTAAAAGAATGGAAACACGAAGATGAAGTAGTTATGGTGAAAAATCCTGATTATTATGATGTTGATAAGGTGGATATAGATATAGTTCGTAGCGTGATAATTGCAGAGGATTCTACTGCTATGGCTATGTATGAAGCTGGGGAATTAGATTCTACAGCTTGTCCTACAGAGGATATAGACAGAGTATTGGCCGATCCTGTCCTGAGCAAAGAATATGTTAATATGCCTGATGTATGCACTTATTACTATGGATTTAACAATACTAAGCCACCCTTTGATAATCCTTTAGTCCGCAAAGCGTTTTCTGCTGCTATCAATAGACAGGCTTTGATTGATTTCATTCTTAAAGGAGGGCAGACACCTGCCACTACCTTTACTTGTCCGGGAATCTTTGGTCATATACCACCAGCAGAAGGAGTAGGCATAGGTTATGACCCAGAAGCAGCTAAAAAATATTTAGCTGATGCAGGATACCCCGGAGGAAAAGGATTACCGGAAGTTACTTTAATGTTTAATACCTCTGAAGGTCACCGAAAAATTGCTCAGGCTATTCAGCAGATGTGGAAGGAAGTATTAGGGGTAGAAGTTAATTTAACTAACCAGGAGTGGAAGGTATATCTTAAGACTTTAAGTGAAGACGCTCCTCAGATTTTCCGTTTAGGTTGGTGTGCTGATTATGCTGACGCTAATAACTGGGTCTACGAAGTTTTCCATTCTACTGATAGTGAAAATAGGATTAAATGGAGTAATGCTGAATTTGATAGAACAGTTGAACAGGCAGCTCGTGAATCTGATCCAGCAAAGAGATACGAGCTTTATAAACGCGCAGAACAAATCCTATGTGAAGAAGAAGCTGGTATTGCTCCCATTTACTTCTATATGATACAGTGGATGGTTAAACCTCGTCTACAACGCACCTTCTCACCTTTGGGCGGACAACATTTTGACCAGTGGAAAATTGTAGAATAAAAACATTGAAAGGATTATTGTTAGCTTGCAATTGAATTTTTCTTGAATATTTTTTAAAATAACCATGTAACCTTTAAAATTATAAAAGGTTACATGGTTATTTTTAGTTATTATTTTTTATAATTTTATGATATAATTCTTAACGATAAATATAATTCATTAAAATTAATAGAATTGTCATTTTTATTAAATTATAGTGTTTAAAAAAATATAATAGGCTTTCAGAAAACTCGCTCTTTATAAATTAAATATTAGGAAGGAAAGATTTTACAAAACGAATCTTATCTTTGTTATCTGTCTTAGCAGCAGTCAAAGCAACTATAAGTACAGTAAA
>DMCY01000042.1 GCA_003451675.1 Candidatus Atribacteria bacterium | reverse complement strand
CAAAGAAAGTATTATTAATATATGATATTTTTTCTTCTGACTACCCCACTAAAGTTTACACTAACTTTATTAGTTACTTGGTTACTTAGTTAGCTGGTTAGTTGGTTAAAAACACAAATCAAAACTAACAAATCGGATAACTAAAAAATAGTTACCACCTAATAGACAGGTGAGCCTGTCCTTGTGAAAACGGGGAACGCCTATTCTACTAACGATTATCGACAAATTAACCATGCAACTAATTAACTATCTAACTAAATAACCTGGCTGTTTTACGCAATACGAGCTAGGTTCCCATCTTCCAGGAAGAAAGATATCTTTCTTGTTCCTCGGTAAGTCTATCAATCTTTATTCCCATCGATTCTAATTTTAATCTGGCAATCTCCTTATCTATAATCCCGGGAACTCCATACACTTTTTTCTGTAAATTTCTCCCTTCTTTAACCAAATATTCAGCGGATAAAGCCTGGTTGGCAAAACTCATATCCATCACGCTTGCCGGATGCCCTTCAGCTGCAGATAAATTCAGAAGCCTTCCTTCTGCTAAAAGATTTATCTTTTTTCCGTTTTCTAAAGTATATTCCTCAATATACTCTCTAATTTTCTTTTTATTTAATGATAATTTTTCTAAAGCTCCTATGTTGATCTCTACATTAAAATGCCCCGAATTAGCTAAAATTGCTCCATCTTTCATTAAAGGAAATTCTTCTACCGATATCACGTTTATATCACCAGTCAGTGTTATGAAAATATCTCCGATTTTGGCTGCCTCTTTTATGGGCATAACCTGATAACCATCCATAACTGCCTCCAAAGCCTTCATAGGATCGACTTCAGTTATTATCACCTGAGCGCCCATACCATTAGCTCTCATCGCTAAACCTCGAGCACACCAGCCATATCCACAAATAACAAATATTTTACCGGCGACTAAAATATTAGTAGCCCTTAGCAGGCCATCGATGCTGCTCTGTCCCGTACCATATCTATTATCGAAGAGATATTTAGTCTGAGCATCATTTACCGCAATAATCGGATACTTTAAAGCTTTATCTTTTTCCATACTTCTTAATCGAATAACTCCGGTAGTGGTTTCTTCAGTACCAGCAATAATGTTTTTAATTAGCTCTTTCTTTTGAAAATGAATAGTTGAAACCAAATCAGCCCCATCATCCATAGTGATATTAGGCTTACAACTTAGCACTTTTTCAATATGCTGATAATAAGTTTCCTTATCCTCTCCTTTAATAGCAAATACGGGAATTCCAAAATCCTTAAGCAAGGAAGCTGCTACATCATCCTGAGTACTTAAAGGATTGGAAGCACATAAATATACTTCCGCGCCTCCTTCTTTCAAGGTTCTTGCCAGATTAGCTGTCTCAGTAGTTACATGGAGACAAGCAGATACTCTAATTCCCTTTAGAGGTTTTTCTTTACTAAATCTTTTTCCTATACTTGAAAGAACAGGCATCTGTTTTTCTGCCCATTCAATTTTATTTTTCCCTTTATTAGCTAAATTAATATCCTTTATTCCATAATTCATTCTTTATGCTCCTTTCCTAAATTTGTCAATTAGTTATATGGTTAGTTAGTTAATTAGTTATTAGTATTAAAAACCAGTTAACCAGCAAACCAACTAACTCTCTAACTAATTTTAGATAAAGTAATTTCAACCCGAGATTGCCGCGCTCCGAAAAATCGTAGCTCGCAATGACAGAAATCTTAATAAACTGGTAACCGATAATTGAAAACTGATTTTCTTCACGCGATACTCGATACGCAATACGAATTACTATTCACTATCGGTCATATTAATTGGTAAATCGGTTAATCGGAGAATTGGTTAATTTTTCAAATAGGGATTTGTCCTTCTCTCTTCACTAATAGTTGAATCCGGACCATGCCCGGGATAAATTATCTTATCATCACTTAAAATCAATAATTTTTCTTTAATTGATTTTATTAAATCTTGGTAAGAACCACCAGGTAGGTCGGTTCGACCAATACCTCCGGCAAATAAAGTATCACCCGTAAAGATAATATTATTTAAAATAAGAGAAATTCCTCCCGGGGTATGACCCGGTGTGTGAATTATTATTAAATTTAATGTGCCTAAAGATATCTCGTCTCCATCTTCTAAAAGCTTATCTGCGGGAGGTGAGCATATTTCTTTACCCATAAAGGAAGAGAAATTTTTATTAGCATCAACTAACATATCAGCATCTAACCTATGGACTAATAATAAAGCTTTGGTCTTAGCTTTAAGCAAATTATTACCAGCAATATGATCGATATGCCCATGGGTATTTATAACATGTTTCAAATCAAAATTATTTTTTTGTAAAAGATTTAAAATTAAATCTACCTCATCTTCCCCTCCCGGATCAATTACTGCTGCTTTCTTAGTCTTTTTACAAGCAATTAAATAACAATTAGTTTCTAACGCTCCTACCACCAATCTTTTTAGAAACATTTCTTCTATAATCCTTTCGTTTAGTAGAATCCTCTATAAGCAATTCAAATTATTAAAACAGTTTTCATCTTCTCAGATAGAAAAATCCTTTATTAAAAATCTTCCAAAATAGATTGCATTGCTTTGCTTATTTTTTTTAGAATCTGAGGATAATTAGTAATAATTCCATCTACTCCATATAAAATAAAGCGTACCATATCTATATCTCTATCGACCGTCCATACATACACTGTTTTATCCAGCCGATGTAAACAAGAAATAAGTTTTTCTTTACACAAAAAGGTATGTGGATTTAACCCATCCAATCCATTAATATATCTTTTGGGATTTATCCATTTAGCATATAGTCCATTTGCTTTAAGCTCAGGATATCTCTCTTTTATCAAGATTACTGTGTCTCTATCAAAAGAAGAAAAAAGAATATTGTTATATCCAAAATTCTCTGTTTCTTTTATTAATTTATCTACAATACCCGGATAAACCTTTTCCCCTCCCTTAATTTCTATATTTACAGAAACTTTTCCCTTTAAAATCGTAAGCACATCCTTAAGCAAAGGTATCTGTTCATGGTGATATTTCCTTATCTTGCCTTTTTCTAAATCAAGTATATCCCTCTTCTTAATTTTCAATTGTTTGAAGCAAATCTTCTTTCCATCATTTCTTGGGAAAAAAAGTTTTTTAACTTCATCAAACCGTTTGCCATCCCAATGCAAATAAAAGCTAGTTTTCTTCTTAGTCAATTGCTCACAAACATTCAGGTAAAATATATTGGCTTGAATTGTTCTTAATTCTAAAAAATACTTCTTCTCTTCCGGCAATTTATTCATAACTTTTTCTTGATTTTTGTGGAACAGTTCAGAAATATCATATTTTTTTAATTCTTCAAAGGTAAGCTGCTTAATGGGAATTCTTAGCCCGGTTAGCCTTTTTAAATCCACATCATGAATTACGACTAACTTCCCATCCTTAGTAAGGTGCACATCCAGTTCCACTCCGTCTATCCCTAACTCTACTGCTTTTTCAAAACCAGAAAGGCTATTTTCGGGAGCAATTCCCTTCGCCCCTCTATGTCCTATAATAAGTGGCAACTTCATTATATTTTCTCCCTAGAAAAATTGATTTATTTCTAAATTAACTTTTCACTATCTAAAAGAATGGTAACTGGACCATCATTAAAAATTTTTACTAACATCATTGCTTGGAATTGCCCGGTTTCCACCTTAAGACTATAATTTTTTATATATTTTACAAAATAATCATATAATTTTACTGCTTTATCAGGAAGGGCTGCAGAAATAAAACTCGGGCGCCTTCCCTTTTTACAATCCCCATATAAAGTAAATTGAGATATGACCAAAATCTGGCCATTTATATCTTTCACGGAAAGATTCATCTTTCCCTCTTTATCTTCAAATATACGTAAATTTACTATTTTTTCAGCTAAGTACTCTGCATCCCTTTCTACATCCTTCTGACCTACTCCTAAAAGGATTACCAAACCCCCTTCTATCTTTCCTATTTCTTTTTCTTCAATCTCTACCGATCCTTCTTTTACTCTTTGCACTACTGCTCTCAATTATTTATTCCTCCGAACAAAATATTCTTCTTCCTGCTCATTATTTAAAATGTTTTTACTCTTTGTATAGTTAATATGCTTTTTACTTTTTTTATTTTCCTCATTGCTTCTTGAAGTTGATCAAGATTATTGATAGAGATTGTTACATCTATATTAGCAATATTGTTTTTGTCAGTTATGGCATTTATGGCACTGACTGTAATTTTAAGGCTGGAAAAAATTAACATGATATCAGATACTAAATTCGAACGATCATCAGCTATTATTTTTACTTTTACCGGGTAAAGCAGTTCTTCTGTCTTTATCCACTCTACTTTAACCAACCGATCTTTTTCAGCAGAAATAAAATCAATATTAGAGCAATCTACCTTATGTACAGATACTCCTCTTCCTCTGGTAATATAACCAATTATTTCATCACCGGGAACTGGATTACAACATCGAGAAAATCTTATCATCACATCATTAATCCCTTGAACTCTTATTCCTTGATCAATTCTTTTTTTCGGTTTAACCAAGGGGATAATTGGAGAGATTTTTTCTTGGGGGATTATTTTAGATAAAACCTGATAAGAGGTTAATTTACCGTACCCAATATTTTCAAACATTGATTCTAATTCGGTAAAACCTAATTCAATACTCACTTCTTTTAACTTTTTAGTAAGCTCGGAGGAGGGTTCGATTCTATATTTTTCCATCTCTTTTTCGAAAAGTTCCTTTCCTTTTTGAATATTCTCTTCCCGCATCTCCTTTTTGAACCAGATTCTAATCCTATTTTTTGCCCCTGATGTCTTGGCTATCTTTAGCCAATCTCTACTGGGTCCTCGGCTTGATTTGGAAGTTAATATCTCTACAATATCTCCGCTCTTCAATTTATAATCTAAAGGAACTATCTTTTTATTAACTTTAGCCCCTACACAACTATGCCCTATATCTGTATGGATAAGATATGCAAAATCTATAGGCGTAGAACCCAAAGGCAATATCTTCACATCGCCTTTGGGAGTAAAAGTAAAAACTTCATCTTGAAAAAGACCTATTTTTAAGTTTTCCATAAATTCCTTGGGATCTTTCAAATCTTTCTGCCATTCTAATATCTGTCTTAACCAGGAAAGTCTCTCCTCTAATTTCTTATCCTTTTTTAAATCAAGCTTCTCTTTATATTTCCAATGAGCAGCTATTCCATATTCAGCAGTTTTATGCATCTCCCAGGTGCGAATTTGTATTTCTAAAGGTTCGCCTTTAGGAGTTACCACTGTAGTGTGTAAAGACTGATACATATTTGATTTAGGCATAGCAATATAGTCTTTAAATCTACCGGGCATGGGTTTCCAAATCGAATGTAATAACCCCAAAACCGCATAACAATCCCTGACAGAATTGCAAATTACCCTAATAGCAATTAAATCATATATCTGGAAAAAATCTTTTTTCCCCTTCTCCATCTTTTTATAAATGCTATAGATATTTTTAGGACGACCTTGAATTTCCGCCTTTATTTTTACCTTTTGTATTTCTTTTTTTATAATCTCTTTTATCGATTCTACATAACTTTCTCTTTCCAGGCGATTTTTTGCAATTCTATTAACTACCTCTCTATATTTCATTGGCTCTAAATAATGCAGAGAAAGGTCTTCCAACTCCCACTGAACCCTGGAAATACCTAACCTATTAGCGATAGGAACATAAATTTCCAGTGTTTCTCGAGCCACTTTTACTCTCTTATGGGGTGGTATGTGTTGTAGAGTCCTCATGTTATTCAAGCGGTCTGCTAATTTTATCAAAATAACTCTTACGTCTTCTGCCATAGCCAAAAACATTTTACGAAAATTTTCGGCTTGCTGCTCTTCTCGTGTTTTAAAAGAAATTTTACTTAATTTCGTAACACCATTAACCAACATTGCTATTTCTTCGCCAAACTCTTCTTCAATGGTAGATAATGGAGTATCAGTATCCTCTATTATGTCATGCAAAATCCCCGCTGCAATAGTAATTACGTCAAGCTCCAAATCAGCCAATATTTTAGCTACTTCTAAAAGATGTGAAGTGTAAGGTGCTCCGGAATACCTCTTTTGTTTCCGGTGGGCTTTTGCAGAATATCTGTAGGCTTTTTTTACTAAGCTCAAATCAGATTGAGGAGCATATTGGGATATTCTTTTTAAGATATATCTTATTAAAGTTAATTGAGAAATAATTTACACCTTCTTTAATTAAAGTGTTGTTAGTTGGTTAGTTGGTTTAACATTAATTCATTAACCAACTAACCAGGTAACTAATTAACTAGTTAACTAAGTATACGAGATACTAATTAATTATACTGCACCAGAGAAAAAACATCATATCCTTCTAATTTCTCCCGAGGATTTAAAAATTCAAGTTCAATTATAAAGGAAGCACCTATAACCTTTCCCCCTAATTTTTCAATTAATTCAAATACTGCAGCTGTGGTACCTCCTGTAGCTAAAAGATCGTCAACGACCATAACTTTATCTCTATTATTTATAGCATCTTTGTGTATTTCTAATATATTCTCACCATACTCTAATTGATAAGACACTCTTTCTACCACACTAGGAAGTTTTTCCGGTTTTCTAACAGGTAAAAACCCAATTCCTAATTGATAGGCTACTGGGGCACCTATAATAAAACCACGAGCTTCTATTCCCGCAATATAATCAATTTGGTATTTGCTACAATGCTTGGTTATTTCATCAATACTACATTTAAATGCTTCTTTGTCTTTTAGTAGAGTAGTAATATCTTTAAATTGGATGCCTTTTACCGGAAAATCCGGAATATTTCTAATTTTTTCTTTTAAGTCTATCACTTTTATCTGCCTCCTAAATAATTGTTTTTATATCTTTTATATTTAATTGAACATTTTCCATTCCATTCCACTTATTTAGTTCGATATTAAAAGCTAAGTCTACCACTTTGTTTTCGGAAAATATTTGGTTTCCTATTCTGCTTAATTTAAATCCTATCCCTTCTAATGTTCTGTTCTCTTCCTTAATTTTTATTTTTAAGTGCTCCCTCTTTTCGCCAACCAGCCTCCAATCAGATATTATGTTTTTGTAACTACAAAAGACAGGTTGAGGGTTCCCGATCCCAAATGGTTCTAGAACACTAATATCTTTTACCAAGCCAAAATTAATATTGCTCAGTGAAATCTGAGCGTCTATTTTTAATTCTGGACTTAGATCATCTTCTTTAATGAAATCTTGAGATATTTCATTTATCCTTGATTTAAACTCAGGAATTTTGTTAGACTCTATAGTAATACCTGCGGCTAATTTATGCCCACCAAAATTTATTAAAATATCCTGGCACGATTCCAAAACGTTATATAAATGAAAACCTTCAATGCTCCTTCCCGAACCTTTTGCTATTCCATCTTTTTTGGAAATAACAATCGCAGGACGATTAAATTCATCTACTAATCTGGAGGCTATTATGCCGATTACCCCTTGATTCCAATTTTCTGATGCAAGAACTAATACCTTATTATCTTCTTCTTTTACTTGTTTAGAAGCAAATTTCCTGGCTTCTCTTAAAATATTATCTCCAATTTCTTTTCTGCTCTTGTTTATTTCACTTAATTTTTGGGATAAATATTTTGCTTTAGTTTCAGAATCAGTTAGCAATAATTCTAAGGCTAATTTAGAATCACCTAATCTCCCTGCTGCATTTATTCGGGGGGCAAGGGCAAAATTTACTTCTTTAGTACCTAAATTACCATAATTTGCTCCACTCTCCATTATTAACGCCTTCAAACCTTCTTTCTTGGTTTGATTAAGTGCCTTTAATCCGTATTTAATTAAGATACGATTTTCATCGATAAAAGGGACGGAATCAGCAATCGACCCCAATGCAACATAATCAAGCAGACTCCATAAATCATCCTGGTTTTTCCCCAATTTTGAATATAGGGCTTGAGCCACTTTAAAACTTACACCCACTCCTGCTAATTCCTTAAAAGGATAATTTGTATCGCATTTGGGGTTTATTATTGCTATTGCAGAAGGAATGTCTTTTTGGGGTTGATGATGATCGGTAACTATAATATCTATACCATAATTATTTGCTTTCTCTATTTCAGAAATAGAACTAATTCCACAATCAACGGTAATGATTAATTTAATATTATTTTTAAAAGCGATATCTATAGCTTCTTCATTTAGTCCATATCCCTCTTGAAAGCGATTAGGTATATAGTAATATAAATTAGTGGTAAACTCTTTCAAAATTGAGAACAATAGGGCAACGCTGCTTATTCCATCGACATCGTAATCTCCGTAGATTAATATTCTTTCATTGTTATTTATCGCTCTTAATATTTTGTCAACAGCTTTCTCCATATCTTGAAAGACATAAGGATCTCTCAAATCTTCAAGATCTGCCTTTAAGAATTTTCTAGCACTTAAAATTTCCTTCGTTCCTCTGTTTATTAGTAATTGAGCTAAAATTGGAGAGATATTTAATTCTTTGGACAACTCTGATTGTAACTTTTTATCTTCTTTTGATATGTGCCACTCTATTTTATCTACACTCCTTTCTCGTATATCGTATATCGTATATAGTATATCGTATTTCGTATATCGT
>DMCY01000044.1 GCA_003451675.1 Candidatus Atribacteria bacterium | reverse complement strand
GCGAGACGCCTGTCCTACGAGATGGATGTTTTTATTCGATACTATCTTAAATCTTTCTTCTCTTTTTCTTTCTTGACTCAATACTATATACTCGATACTAATCTGTCCTTACTCCTGGCTCCTGAATTCTGGCTCCTGAATTCTATTCTCTTTCCTAAACCAACTAACCAGGTAACCAACTAACCAGGTAACCAACTAACCAGGTAACCAACTAACCAGGTAACCAACTAACCAGGTAACCAACTAACCAGGTAACCAATTCTGTACGCTATACGCTATCTTCCTCCACACTGTACGTTATCCGCTATCCGCTAATTCTTATCTAAAAAATCTATATCTCTGTTTATTCTCCGCATCTATTGCTTTTACGTGTCCTTCTACAACCTCAGGCGGGCTCAGCTTAACTAAACCGGTTAAACACAAAATTCCGATAATAATATCTTCAAAAAATCCTAAAAAAGGAACTAAAAAATCAGGGATTAAATCATAAGGTGATAATACATAGGCAATTGCTCCATATACCAATAATTTTAAATGAAAGGGAACTCTCTTGTCTTTAAGTAACCTTAAAGACAATTTAATAAAATTAGGTATATGAAATATTATTCTGGCTAAATACATCTGTTTTTGTAATTTACTATGCTGGTTTTTATTTTCTTCAGACATACATTTACTCTCCATACCTTTCTGCCTGCCCTGTTAAATCGAATTCAATATTTAATAGGGCCTGCCCTGTTAAACCTTTTTTATGATTTTATTTTTGTATTTTTTATTTTCTTATGCCTTTTAATTTATAAGCAGTTACTAAATCTTTCTTACCTTTTATTTTTAATTTACGAGGAAGCTCAAATATGAATTTTCCCTTAATCTTTTGATAGGTTCTTTCACCAATCATAATTTCTCCTGGTAGAGTATTAACTTGTAGTCTTGAAGCTAAATTTACAGTATCACCAATAACGGTGAACTCTTTCCTTATCGGTGAGCCAATTTCACCAGAGATACACAATCCAGTATTAATTCCAATCCTTGCTTTTAAATTATTATTTTTATTACCTATTTTTATCTTTCCATTCTTTTCGATAGACTTCATTATTTCTAAACTTGCTTTTGCTGCTCTTTCGGGGTCATCTTCATGGCTAAAAGGTGCTCCGAATACAACCATTAATCCATCGCCTAAAAATTTATTTATACAGCCATCATACTTATTTATTATGATAACTATCGGTTCAAATATATTATTTATTATTTCAGTAGTTTTCTCGGGACCCAGTTGATCAGCAAGCTTAGTAAAACCTTTTATATCAATAAATATTATGGTAGCCTCACTTCGTTCACTGGGCAAGCTACCCTCTCCTTCTAATATTCTGGAAGTTACTGCTTTTGGAACATAAGGTCTAAATAATTCTAATATTTTATTTTTTGTTTTTTTCTGCGCTTTTTCTTTATCCATTTTTAAGTTTTTATTTATAATCCCTTTTTGAAATTTTTACATTGAAAAATATATAATCTTTCCTCCCTCTCCTCTCAGAGGGAGAGGGTTAGGGTGAGGGGGAAATAAATTAAGATTTCTACTATTATAACAAAATCAAAAATATAAATAAAGAATAAAAAAAGGCACTTTCCGTAGGTTTTTAGGGTATTCTATAGGGACACGACATGCCGTGTCTTTTGGGTTCTTGTTTTATTTCCTGTTTAAGGATGAGGAATAATTGCAAAGATCGTAATTTCACCTTTGCATGGACCATACATAATAGAAGAAAATTCTATATGCTGCCAAAGTACTTTGTTCAACATAAGCCTCAAAAATCTTTTCACCACTTGGTCCTTGAAGTGAATGATATATGTGGGTTTGCAAGCTGGGATGCCTGGGATTTTGGGTTAAATATTTTAAAGTTTTTACCATTGCTTTATACTGCTTTTTCTTTCCTGTATTTTCTTTTAGATTTTTCAGCGCCTTTTTGGCACTAAGAGTGAAATTCAATATAAATTTCATAAATCTTCCAGAAATTCTTCCAAATTTTCTACTTTTTCGGTCTTTTCTTGTTTTGCCTCAGCCAATCCCTGGCGAATTGATCCCAAAACTTTAGAATGTTGATAAATCCAGGCTTCTTTGCTAGGAATAGACACCATAGGCCTTAGCAAAATATCACCTTCTTCACTATAGAAAATTTGAAACCCATCAACCCTGGCCTGTGTACTAATTAATTTTGTAATTTTTTCACCAATGGTTATCCTATTTTTAGAATCAAAGGTTCTTATACCTGCTGGTATAAATTTTCCATTGATATTATTAATGGTTTTCCCCTTATTGATTTTCATTTCATCCGCCTCCTTATCTAATATAATCTATGGTGGGAAATGTGTCAAGTGGGATTGTGGATAAAGACGGACAGGCTACTTTCACAACTTTTTTCTTAAAAGGCATCTTCATGTTTTACTATAGCCAGAATATATGCTTCCTCTTTTTCTTTTCTATATATGCATCTATAATTTTTATTTATACTAAATTCCCATATATTAATAACGCCTTTTATTGTTTTATTTCGCAAGGAAGGATACTGCGGATTTTTTATAAGAATACCCAAACACCAATAGAATTTTTCTTTTATAGGTGCTGATAACTTTTTCTTGTTTTTAAGTTTCTTTGTTAAATTATCAGGAATATGTATTATCTTAATCACTATTTACTGCTTTCTTTAAATCTTTAACCGATGTATAAGAAGAATACTTTCCCTCTTTAAATTCTTTCTCTGATTCTCTGATCTCCCTCTGGCATCTCTCACTAAAGAAATATGCCTGGTCTTTATCTACAATAACCCCTGGGGAAATAATTATCTTATTGTCTTCTACAGTAAATCTTACAATATCACCATCTTCAATATTTAATATTTTTCTAATTTTTCTGGGGATAGTAAGATGGCCATTTCTTGCTATTCTCCCAATTACTTCTAACATCTTCCGTCCACCTCTTCTTTCTAATTTTATTCTTATTATTCTATTTAAAATATAACATATATTTCATAATATATCAATATGTAATTTACATAAATTGTAATTGTCAACTATTTGCTGTACGGTTCTGTTCTATCGAATCAGCGAAATAATATTTTCAAATTCTTTATACTTCCCTCTCCCCTCGGAGGGAGAGGGTTGGGGTGAGGGGGAATAAATTAAGATTTAAAATAAAAAAGGGGCAGGCTTCTTTCACATTTGTTTCATGTAAAAAGTAGCCTGCCCCTTTTTATCTACCATTTATTATTTTATCCTGGGAATTCCGAGGTCTTTGCAAATCTTTATTACTAAAATATCTCTAATCTCATTATGTCTTGGAATTGCTGATCTCTTATTTAATATAATATTATACCACCAAGAATGACTCCTGCCTTCTCTTAAAAAAAAATTAGCGTGGAGCGTAGAGTGTTTAGAAACAAGTATATAGTAAAGAAAAAAAGAAAATACTATGAAGGGAGTGTGAAATAGAGTTAGAATTCAGTGTTTAGCGTAGGACAGGCGTCTCGCCTGTCAAATTGCATACATAAAAAATAGGCGAGCTAATATTTTAGAATAGCCCGCCTATTTTTATTATCTTATCTACCAAAACTAATTATGGTGTATTGGCTATAACGGTCACAAATGCAACATATTCATTTGCAGCAGAATCAGTTACTGTTAGTTGTACCAGATATGTTCCAGCAGTAGTAAATTCATGAACAGCTGTAACTCCCGTTGCGTCAGTAACACCATCTGCGTTAAAGTCCCACTCATAACTGGTAATTGGAGGAACTGCAACGGTAGAACCAGAGGCATCAAATCCAACTGTAAACGGGGTAAATCCTTCTGCTGGGGAAGGAGTGGTAACAATAACTGCACCAACTTCACCCTCACCTACAGTAATAATCTTTATGGCTATCCCCTCATTTCCAAATAAGTCAGTTACGGTTAGGGTAACAATAAATATACCGGCGTTCTCATAAGTATGTGTAATCGCAACTCCTGTTCCGGTAGAAGCATCTCCAAAGTCCCAGCTATAACTGGCAATTCCCCTGTCATCTGTAGACCCTGATGCATCAAAAGCTACAGTTAGCGGAGGATTACCGGAAGGGGGATCTGGTGAAGTCTTTATAACTGCTACCGGTGGTGTAACATCTACGCCAGGTTCAAGTATCGGAAGTGAAGAGATTATGGGAATAGTTTGATTATGCCCTGAACCATCCACTCCGATTAAATCAATATCGCAATTAACTTCAACAATAAAAGGATTTAAAGTTACATAATCTGCAGCTTCTTGAACATAAAGCGGTATATTTTTAATTATGGTTTCATCACCGGGGGTTCCGGGAGTAGAAGATGGTTTTACATAAAAACTAACATTAATATCTCTTGATAATTCCGGAATGTCAATTTCTCCACTATTATAGTCATCTCCATGATAATCATAACTAAACCCGGTAATAAAAAATTCAACTTCATTTATAGAATATGCACTGAGATTAAAACAACCTTCAATTGGGTCCCCCGCGCCTTCAGGATTAAAATCTACTCTTATCTGTGCCTGGGGGTCAAAGATATTAAGAAGTCCTAAAGACAGCCAGTTACAACCGGCTAAGGATATTATAAAACCTAATAATATTGTTATAAATACTATTTTGTACAGATTCTTTCTATTTTTATATTGCAAAGTCTTGTCCTCCTTTCGAATTCTATAATTATTTTGTTCTAAAAGCTTCGTATAGTTTCCCGCTTTCGCGGGAATGACAGAATAACGATATTCGAGATTGCTTCGTTGTTTCACTCCTCGCAATGACAGAATAACTGGATTCCCGCTCCCCGATCAGGTCGAGGACAGGTTTCGCGGGAATTACATATTAATTAATAATCTAATAAGTGAGCAGTAATCAGGATAACTATTTCTGTTTTCTTGCTTTTGGTATGAGTAAATTTAAATAATTCTCCAAATATAGGAATATCTCCTAAAAATGGTATTTTTCTAATATTCTCTATGTCTTCTGAACTAATCAAACCTCCTATTACTACTGTTTCGCCTAAATTAGCCCGAATTATTACCTGCTCCTCTCGAGAATTAATTATAGGATAACCCTGAATAAGTTCTGCCCCCAGAGATTCTATTTTGGGATTTACATCCATAGTAACAAGTCCATCACTACTTAATCGAGGAGTAATGGTCATACTTAATCCTACATCCATATATTTTATGGTTTCTACCCCATCAGCAGTAACTTCTTTAATAGGAATCTTTGAGCCAGATAATATCATAGCTTCTTTTCCATCCAAGGTAAGCACCTTAGGATTAGATAAGATATTAGTTTTGCCTTCGGTTTGCAAAGCTTTTAAAGTAGCTTCAATTAAGCCACTTCTCTCAAAGGATCCCCCTAAGGTTAATTCTCCTATTGTGATTTGACCTTCTATTTTATTACCTTCTTCATCGGTTGCCCCTCCACTTGTCCATTTAATTCCCAATTCTTTTTCACCATCTAAGGTAATTTCAATCACTTTTGCTTGTACCATTATCTGAGGTGCACGTTTATCCAATCCTATGATCATTGTTTCTACATTATCTAATTCTTCTTTTGTTCCCTTTACCATAATTTCACTCTGTCTGGTATCTATATTTATTCTATCTTCATTAGGAATAATAATACTTAACATATTTTTTATTGCTTCAATCTCATCTTCAAAAATAGCATTATCTATCTTAAAAGTTCTGGTCAACAACTCCTCATCTATCGTGCTTATAATTCCTTCTATCTTTTCAATCTCCTCATTTGTCCCGGTAACAATAATAGCATTCATTCTTGTATCGGCAACAATGTTAACTTTTGACCCCTCAGTCTTATAACTATCTAGTATACTCTTTGCCTCTTCTGCACTCGCATTTTTCAACTCAAATACTCTGGTAATAGGTTTCTTATATCCTTCTATTACATCTTTGGCGGCAATAATCAGAGTATCGCTTACTTCAGTATAATCCAATCCTTTATTCATTAAAATTAATTCGATTGCTTCCCTAAAAGTCTTATCCTTAAGGTTTAGTGTTAATTGCCCGCTTACTGAATCATCAATCATTATATCTATTCCCGTAAGTTCAGACAATCCTCTAAGTACATTGACTACATCCTCTTCAAAGATATTTAGATTAATGGGCTCTGTATAAACATCTAAAATAGAAATCTTTGGCTCCTCTTCTTTTTCTATTTTCACTGCTTCACTCTTCACCGGAGTAACCGTAAAGACCTGTTCCTCCGGAGCCTTAAATTCAGTATAATCATAGACATCGATATAAAGCAACCTACTATCAGATGATAATTTTACTTCATAATCGGATTTCTGGAATAAATCAACTACAAATCTGGTAATGGGAATGGGTTCGCTTTCAAATTGCCCGCATCTGACCTGTTTTACTGACCCCATATTTAGAAATAAGATATTTTTACTTAATTCATCAATACTGTAGTAGGCATTCTTAACATCAATTACTATTCTTTCTGGTGACTCTAAATAAGAAACCTCATATTCTGAAATAGATCCACTTGCTTTAATGGTAAGATGAGTATAGTTAGGCAATTTCTTATACCAAATATTAGTCATATATAGATTTTGAGAGCTGGCACTTGCTAAAAACGAGGTTATCAAAAATAAAATTAAAATAAAAAATAATAAATTTGCCTTTCTCCTCGGTATAGAGAACAATCTCACCTCTTGAGATTGCTTCGTCGCTTCGCTCCTCGCAATGACAGAGGAGGAACTGCTCCCTGTAATGACAGACGAGAGAGATTGATTTATTGTTTTACTCCTCGCAATAACAGGGGTATTTTTAAAACTTAATTTTTCTTCTTTATAATTCATCTGAAGCCTCCTCACCTCCTATTTTTAATGAAAAAAAGTATCCGTTAAAATCAATAATTACTTCATCCTTCTTAATTTCTTTAACAATATATCTTTCTGATATAATATCATATAAATTAGCAATATAAGTTTCTTCATCCATTTTAATAATAGCTACTTTCTTATTTGCTGAATTAATTATCCCTGATAATTTTGTTCCCGGAGGTAATTCTGGTTTGGGGAATCTTAAAACACTCTCTTCTTCCTCCTTCGCTGTTTCCCCTAAATAATAAGAAGCCCTTACCTTTTGGAAAGGATTTCGATTACTTGGCGGCTCATATGGTTTATAAACAAATATTTTATCTTCATAACTCTGCTTCCTCTTTTCCATTTCAATTTCAAATTCAGTCTTCTCTTTAACTTCGGGTTTGGTTTCTATTTTTGTAGCTACTACAGTTGAACTCGGTGTTATCACTTTTTTTGCAGGTGTAGCCGGTAATTTTACTGAACTATCGGGAAATACAAGTGGATATCCCAAATAAACTATCCCGACTATCAGCAATATAATCAATAGAGGAATTAATATTTTGCTTTTACTTTTCCCTGTATCTGATTCTGATTTTTTAAATAAATTTTTAATAGATATTTTTCTCACTCTATTTAGAACCCTCTTTTCCTAAAACATAAGCAAACATATTTATAGAAATATTTAGTTTTTCAGCTTCTTTCCCTGTTTTACTTAATCTCAATTCTTTAACATCAATTATTCGAGGTAGATTCTCTATCCGGTCCAAATATGCTATTAAATCAAAATAGTCAGCTGTTAAACTCATATTTATCGGTAGTTTCCCATAAATCCTATCTTTCTCCCAGGAAATATTCTGTGGGGTAAAGGTCGAAAAATCGACATTAAATTCAGTTAGAGTATCCTGAATCATTACCAATAAGTCAGGTATTTCCTTTTCTTTGGGTAACATTACTTCTAAAATTTCTAATTTTTCCAATAAAGCCTTATATTCTACTTTTAAAGCACCGAGTTTTGCTGCAATTTTTTTTCCTTCAGCAATCTTTTTAGCAGTAATCTCAATATCTCTATCTAATTGTTCAATTTTTTGCATTCTTGGCTGATAAACATAAGTATAATTAACGTAAACAAAAACAACCAAAATTACAAATATTATGAATGCCATCATACCTTTAGATATTTTCATCTAAAAATACCTCTTTCTTATTGTCATTGCGATCTCAATCCTTATACTTCCTCCCCCTTGAGGGGGGAGGACTAAGGTGGGGGTGGAGTGTTTCCCCTCTGTCATTCCCGTTTCTTCTTATGTCATTCCCGCGAAAGCGGGAATCCATCTTTTCCGTCATTGCGAGCACCGCTTGCGGTGCGCGGCAATCTCGTTACTACTCTACCCTCTTCGGTATAAATATTCCCGATAGTTTAAAGTTTACAATCTCGACATCTTCATCTTCTTCTTTGATTTTACTCTTTCGTACATAACCAAGTTCAATATTATCAAATGTAGGGTCATCCTTTAAGGTTACCATATATTTTGCAATCAAATAATTATTAAAAGTATTGGCGGTAAAATCAAAAGTTTGATTAGCGCTTAAAGAAAGGTTATCCACCCAAACTTCATCCAGAAGTGAGGCACTATACTCACCCAAAATTCTGGATAAATGAGATTGATTGTCAATTAATCCCTGAATTATATTGATTCGCTCTTCTATTGTTTTCTTATCTTTTTCCAGATTTTTTACTTCTTTAATAACTTTCTCAATTGATGCTAATTCACTCTTCATAACCCTTAATTCTTGTTCCTTATAATCTATTTGTAGTTCTAAAGAAAAATAAAAATAAGCAGAACCAAATATTAAAATAACAACAAATAGAATAATAAATATTCTTCTTATGCTAAATTTTTCTTTTTCTCGATATTCAACTGGCAGAAGATTAATATTCGCCATTCAAAAATTACCTTTCTCTCTTAGCTAATCCGATTACTGTGGCTAATGAATTTTTTAATTTCTTTATTCTGTCCAGATCAAATACCCTTTCATCTATCTTTATCTTTTCCAAAGGATTTCCAATTATTATGGGCATTTCAAACTGTTCACTTAAAAATTTATCAATATTTTTTATATTAGCACAACCACCAGATAATATAATTTTATTATACTTAACTTTTTGACTCTGGGTTTTATAATAGCTTAACGACTTTCGTACTTCTTTAGTTATTTGATTTAATATTTTTATTATTATCTTCTCGCTTTCATTTATCTTTTCTTCCTTTGCCTTTGGGCCCAATACAATCTCTGTATCTCTTTTAAGCTTTTCTGCTTCTCTAAAAGAAATATTTAGAGATTTAGCAATTGCTTTAGTAATATCACTCCCTCCGATTAAAATATTTCTGGTAAATTTTAAATTACTTTTTTCAACTAAAGTAAGGATAGTACTACTTGCTCCGATAGATATAATTATATCGATAATTGAACCTTCCTTTTCTTCTTCTTTTTTTTCATAAAGATGATTTTCAAAAGCTCTGATATTAGCAGAAGATATTACATCTACCATTTTTGGTACTATCTTAGTTTTTTTAAAGACTTCCATATAGGGATAAACAATATTTTTAGGAGTGGCTACTAAAAGAACTCTCATCATTTTATTCCCATCTTTTTCTACAAATTCCTCTATCTTCTCAGCATCAATAATAGATTCGTCTAAATCATAGGGAACATATTTGGGAGCTTCCCATATTACTCCTGCCATTAATTCCTTATCTTCCATTATGGGAAGAACAATCTCTCTAATAATAACTTTTTGTCCGGTTATGGCAATAATTGCCTTTCTGTCTCTTATTCCACTTTCTTTCAATAATTCTATTAAAACATCGGTAACAGCAATGGGATTAAGAATCTCTCCATTGGCTATACTGTTTTCAGGGCTAAGCATTGCCCCATAATTATCGAGTTCATAACCATCACTTATTTTATGTAATTTTGCTACTTTAATAGAGCGAGCACCAAAATCAATTGCAAACATATTTACTCCTTCTATGTCATTGCGAGGGGCAAAGCCCCGAAGCAATCTCTATTGTCATTGCGAGCACCACTTACGGTGCGTGGCAATCTCATCTACCTCTGTCATTGCGAACCTGACAAAGTCAGGTGAAGCAAACTCATAGTATATTATCATAAAACATTGTTATATTTATAGTATACGATATTATATTTAAGAATCCTTCTTTTTTTAAAAAATATTATAAAAAAACTAAATTTAAATAAAAAAGATGAAAATATAAAGAAATATTAATTATTTTAGCATTAATGAACTAAAAAATCATAATTGATTCTTCCTCTTCATATTCTTCTTGTTTCGGAGCTTTAATCGGTTCTTTTTCGCTTGGTTTATCTTCTGTTTTGCTTTCTATCTCTTCTTCAATTATAGTCTTTCTATTTATTTCCTGATATTTTATACTTTTATACTGTATAAACCTAAGCCCTAAAACTACTAAAAGAACTATAATTAATATAATTAATACTTTATTTAATTTATTCATCAATATATTCCCTAATTTAATTATAAATTATAAACAATTAATACACTTCTTTCCAGTATATTTTTTCATATTGTCCGGTGCTTGGGAAAAAGGGAGGTAGGTATCCACCTGCCGGATTAGCCATACGGATATCATAGTTATAATTTTTGCTATAGCCTGTTATCTTTGTCCCTGCACTATGAGTTCCTACCGGTCCTCGTGCCTTCTGGATTAAGCCGCCGAGTAAACTTAAGGTGCCCTTTAAATCCCATTTCCAGCCATCATAAAAGAAAGATGTATTTAGAGCCATGATAACAGCATCCACTTCAATGTTATGGGGGGCATAACGGTCAATTACCAAATCGGCAGCAGCAATTAAACCTAGACTGTCATCTATTGCCTCAATATCATCATCAAAAATGCTTAAGCTTTCGTTTCTGTCATAGTAATATATATTATCAGTAACATTAATTGATTCGTTTGAGGCAATGGTCATTTTCCCTCGATGATTGTCACCGTGAAGACTATTAATTGAACCATCGATAAATAATAAGCCATTGGTAATTCCTTCATAACTTTCATAAGTATTAGTAGTACCTATTTGAACTAAAGTAGTATTAGCCGGTATGGTAGTTCCCCCAGCCGCTGCTCCATTAAGAGTACTTCCTGCCGGTAAAACAATTGGCTCCATAACTGAAGTGATTATAGTTGTATTCCCTCCTTGAACAATTGTAATTTCAGAATTGGGCCCTGCACCTCCTGCCGAACCATCCACATTTAATTCTATATTAGCATCTCCCTGGATATAAATGCCGCCACTTACTCCACTGCCTGGTCCTGCTATGTTAGGCACATAAACACCGTCACTTAAAGCTTGGATATCCGTTTTACTCCAGGAACCACCGGCTATTCTCTGCAGACTGTTTTCATCATCGAGATCGCTAATATTCCGATATTGAGGAAGAGCAATATTATCAACACCAAGTTCATATTCATCCATAAAACCCGGAAAATCGCTTCCGTCTGCAGCATAGGCATCTCCCCAAAAGTCAATGGTATCTGCTGTGGAAGTTACTTTACCTAAAAAAGTAGGAACATCAACCATATGCAATTGACTGTTACTGTGTAATTTCCCGCCAATGGTATCATTTCCGGTAAACCATATTTTTGCACCCACATAACCTGACGAGCCGGGTATATTAGAATTATTGGGGAAACGTTCATCGTCAGAAAAATAGGCATATTCTGCAAAGTTAGTGACTTTAACCGCAGTTTTAATTTTGCGGGTGGATTTAGAATTATCATCTCGAGTAATCCACCCTTCTGTTTCTATAATATATTGTGCAACCAAACTACCGGGGTCCACATCAAGAGATAAATTAACTGTATATTTACCGGTATTTAATTCATCATATTCATGAGTTCCATCAAAATCAGAAGGAACATCACCGGCACCGGGTGGAGTTCCCTGAAGTTCAAGCCAATTGACTGCCCGTTCTACCCCGGCCTCAGCCAGATAAAAAGCCTTGGTAGATTCTTCCTGAAGGGTAGAAAGTTTTGTCTCATTTCGAGTCATAGTAAGCAAAGTAATTCCAAGGGTAGTTAGAACAGCAACAAATATCAAGGTAGTCATTAAAGCCATTCCTTTCTGAGAAGTAATATTTTTTTTAAAGAAATATAAAAATCTCTTAATTTTTTTCATTAATAACCACTTCCTTCAACTAAACTATCAAAAAAGTTAGCGATAGAAAAAATAACTGTATTTAGAAATTTCTTAAATTAACTGCAGTATTTAGAGAAATGTCGGCTAAATTATCATGATCAGCATCTACTTCAAGTAAAATATTAATTCTTGAAGTTTTAGGATAGGTAAATTTTAAATTCAGCACATCATCAATAAGTATATTTTCACCCTCAGGCGAATCTATTTTACGATAAACAGAGTCTCCATTCTTCAAGTAATAGGTCACATGATAGCCGGGACCACCAGCTCCAGTTAAATCAGGAATGGAAACTTTAACTTTATCGTCATCACTAATTATAACTCTCTCACTAAGTCTAAGCTCTTTTACCATTCTATCCATCGCCTGCCGCGCATTTCGCTGTGCTTCCAACTGAGACCCTCCGGAAACCCATGAGCGCATACCACCGGAAAAGATAGATACTAATCCCAGGGTAATAAGACTGATAATGACCACGACCACCATAAGTTCGACGATACTAAAACCCTTTTGATTTTTTGTTATATTCAATTGTCTAATCTTCCTAAATTTAAACATTTTATCTCAGCATAAATTAAATTATACTATTTGGTCAGGGCTTAAAAATTCAAGTTGATAGATATAATCTGTTCCTTCATAACGACCATGAAATCGAATAATAATAGTTCTATCATGGATATCCCGGTCATAATCTAATTCCACGGTGTAATCCCCCTCAACAAGATCTTCATTCTGATCAAAACTGGTAATCTCGTAAAAATTAGGATATATTGGGATTAATGGGTCATTCCACCAAGACCAGGTTTTTCTAATCTTTCTATTAGAAGGTTCGCCCTGTTCATAAATAGTAATCGCTCGTAAATATTCACTGGTTGGAGACTCTTTCCAGGCAAGGTCAATCTGGGTTATTTCTATTGTGCCTCCCATAACTATAATATCAAATAAAACTTTTCTTTCATCCTCCCGCCAATACCATGTTCCATATCGGATATTTGGGTCATCTGCGGGACGTATTATTCTTGAACCCACTTGTACCGTATCACTTGCATCGGTAATACCTTCACAGTGGGCAGTAATAATTACGTCTCCTTCAAATTCGCTATTATTACAGACATAAGTGGTGATAAGCTGGCTTTCACCTGCCGGTAAAGTCAAAGGAGCATTATTAACTGTTCCTTCATCAGGGCTAAGGGTAAAACTAATAATTTTATCATCTTCCGTAAATGCGGTTCGATTACCAGCAAAATCTACAACATTAATCATTAAAGTCGATGAATCAAGGCCATTATTCAGAATAATATCTGGTACCGCAATTAGTTCTAAATGGTCTGGTGGTCCGGCGGCAACGGTAATGGTTTCCGTATCTGAGGTAAGAGGGGTATATCCTGGCCCGCCTGTGGTATCTTCCGCCTTTATTTCAACAATACCTGCTTCACCAGAAGAATTAAAAATTGTAGAAAGTTCGCTTTCCCCATTGAAGTTTAAGGTGGTGGTTTCCAAAGTACCGCTATCTTCTCCTGATAAAATGGATAAAGTAACAGTTCCAATCCATCCAGAAGTCGGTACATCAGTTGCATTTTTTATAGTTACAGTAACAGTAGACGAAGTAGGCCCATCCGCATAGCCTTCAATAAAAATATTCTTAGGATCTGCCTCAATATCAATTTTGGTCGGCGGACCGCTGGAAACATAAATGGTTTCAGTATCTGCTGTTAATACTCCTGCCTGGTCGGTCGCTTCAATGACAGCCTCACCGGCTTCGGTGGATGAAGTAAATAAAGTTGTTTTTACATTTTCATCAACAAAATCGATAGTAATTGTATCCCCTGCTGGCGGATCCCCTAAATCACCGGTATCCTGTCCGGAAGTAATTGATAATTGTACGGTTCCGGTCCAGCTATCGGCAAGATAATCATTTTCATCTTCTATCCTGACCGTGAGCGTAGAGGTTTCCCCGTTAATTAATACTGATGTCGGGTCAGCAACAAGATTTATTTTTACCGGAGCTCCTCCGGTTATAGTAATGGTATCCGAATCAGAAATTAATCCTTCTGATTCACCCTTTACATTCACCTCTCCGGCATCAGTAGAGGTAAAGGTGGTGTAAAGATAACTTTCTCCAATAAAGGTTAAAGAATTATCGGTTAAAGTTCCTAAAACCGGAGAGGAAGGAATTAAAGATAAATCAACCTGTCCGTTAAAGGAAATAGGATAATTATCCTGGTCCAGAATGGTTACCTTAATTTGTGAGGTATCTCCTACGTTAATAGAAGCAGGGTTAGCGCTAACCAGGATAGCGGTAGCCACATCATCACTGGGAGAAGCAGGAGCCATATTTTGTAAACTTTCTATGCTAATTTGTGTGGAGTCTCCGTTTCTTTTTTGCCAGCTGACTGTAGCAGTTATTTTCTTTAGGGTAGTAGTAACTTCATCGACGATAACTGTAGCGTTAAATTCCTTTCCCGAAACAATAATCGGATTATCAGGATCGGGGTAAGTGCCGGCATCAAGTGATTTACCTTTTACCTCTTCTAATTTTTCCTGGGCAATATTAGTCGCAATTGTTCGCATCTTTGCATCACTCATTCCCCAGAAACCAGCTCTATAAGACTGAACTATACCTAATGAAACAATACCCAAAATACCAACAGCCACAATTATTTCAATCAACGTAAAGCCTTTTTGAGATAATTTTCTATTTATTTTAAACATTAGAATCACCGCCAATGTATCAATTTTCCAATTCACCAATTAATTTAGTTAGCTTGTTTACTTATTAATTAGTATTATATTAAATCATTAATATATTCATCCCTTAACTAACTAACCAGGTAACCAAGTAACTATCTAACCAAATGCTTACCAATTATCCGGAGGGTTGGGGCTGACTCTTACCCGGGCTGTTACCGGAGTCATAATTACGTAAAGTATCTTCCCTCTTTTATTTTTCAAGGTAACTGTTCCTCCCATACTGGGAACCCCACTGGGATAAAAATATAAATTATCATCCGTAAAATTTGTATTAAAAAGATCAATATCATTTAAAATGATATCCTCAACCAATTCAGTCTGCTTATAAATTCTATATCTATCTAAAGGTGCCCAAAAATCTATTTTATAATATACGCCTTCGTAAAATGCTCTTGATTGAGTATTTTTTAATTCTGAACTTAAAATTGCTGCCGCTTTATTTAGTTTACTCCATTGTATTAAATTATATAATCCATTTAAAGAAAGACCAAGCAATAGAGATACTATAACTACCACAACTACTACTTCGATGAGCGTGTAACCTTTATTGCGATTATTGCTACGTTTCATACTGTGTTTATTTATTATTCCTTATATATAGTTTTTAGATTCAAAGTTTTCAGTTTTTAGTTAATAGAACCGAGATAAAAAATTCATCCGATTCTTATAGCTTATTTCTGGTTAAACTAGTTCTTTTAAATCTTTAATGCTAATATTTGCTTTCTTCAATATCGAATTCAAAGTTCCTTTTTTAATTTCTTTATGATTAGGAACCACTATTGAGATATTCTTTTCAAGATTATGTAGAAAAATATGACTACCTCGCTGATGATCAACTACAAATCCAATCCGATGAAGTACTTTAACCATTTCACGTCCTGAAAAAACTTTACTCACAGAGTAACCTCTACTTCTTTAGCAATAAGTCCTGGTTTTGTTTTTATCTCATTTACTTTTTCCATTCCTTCTAAGTAACAAAGTATTGCCTCTTTTGCATTCTTTAAAGACTCTTCTTCACTTTCACCTTGAGTAAAACAACCATCAAGTGCAGGAACAGAGACATTAAATCCTCCTTCTTCGGCTGGATCTAAAACCACTATAAATTTCATAAGTAACTTTCTCCTATTTTCTAATTATTTTTCTTTAAATCTGGATTCCCACTTCCGTGGGAATGACAGAAGAGACACAATTACCTTTAGATTGTTAGCGGGTTCGATGAATCGAACCCCTACGAATTAATAGCCTAACATTTCAATTCTAAAATCCTAAATACCAATAAAGGATATTCTCGCCCCACAAAAGGGTGATGAGCGAACCTATTACAATGAATGGTCCAAAAGGAACAACATCTTCTCTGCTTTTAATTTTCGACAAAATTAAGATGATTCCTGCCAATGCCCCTAAAAAAAATCCTAAAAACAGCGAAATTATGATATATCTCCATCCCAGGAAGGCGCCAATCATTGCTGCAAGTTTCACATCTCCTCCACCCATCGCCTCTTTTTTAAAGATTGCAGTGCCAATCAGACCAATAACTAATATTATGCCTCCTCCGACCACTACTCCTAAAGCTGAATTTATAAACGATATATAAGGAACAAAAAAACTTATAATAAATCCTATTACTATCCCCGGCAAAGAAATAACATCAGGTACAATCTTTTCGTTTAAATCGATAAAAGTAATAATTATAAGAGCTGATGATAAAATTATATAAATTAAAGTTTGGATACTTAAACCGTATATCAGATAAATTATTAAATATATAAACCCGGTTAGAAATTCTACTACAGGATATTGGATAGATATCTTACTTTTACAATTACGACATCTGCCTTTAAGTAAGATATAACTCAATAAAGGTATATTATCTACTGGTTTGATAGGACTATGACAACTGAGGCAATGAGATGCTGGATATACTATCGATTCGTTTCTGGGAATTCTATAAATACAAACATTGCTAAAACTTCCTACTATTAGACCTAATATAAAAATTAAAACAATCTCTATCCCATAAAACATTTAATCTCCTAAATTATTTCTTAATCGTAATATTTAAATTGAGGGATTCGCCTCCTCGACCAATACCATCTATAGTAAAGGTATCTATTCCGTCAAAATAAACCACTATATCACCAGGTCTGTTCCAACCATTTTTAGTTTGAGCTTCTTTGGTAATAGGATTTTGCATACTTAATGATTTAATTATTTTGTCCATATCATTCCAAATATATACCGGGTGTTTATCTATTAGTTCTGATTTTATTTCATTTTCTACAGATTCTACATTTGATTTTATAATTCTTATTTCATTCTTTTCAATATACCAATTATAAAGACGAGGACCATAAATTATTATTGCACCAATAATAATAATCCAGATTATTACCGTTATTAAAACAATGCCACGCTTATTGAATAAAAACATAATGCCCCCTTTAATCTTTAATCAATAAGTATTTTCACTTCTTATTTTTATAAAAATAATTTCAACTAACTTTTTAGACAAATCAATTCTATATCCTACTCTAAAATTATCCTCTCTTATTCTATAATAATTTTTTCTGCCCCTTTTTATTTTCTTTGTACCTGGTGGCAAAGGATCAAATTTTAAAATCTTAATATCATTAGTAATTCTCCGAAGGTCTTTCTTAGGGATTTTTTTAACATCTTTTATCACACTTTGCTTGAAAATAATCTTAAACATTTAGATCTCTGCTTTTTAGATAATCTTTCCATTCTTCTTCATTAATGGTAGGTTCTTTTTTTCTAGCTTCTATAGTGGCAATATCCTCTTCGTATTCCTTTTCTTCTCTTAATTTTTTTGCTATTGCTTCAGAAACAAAGTGATTTATTAATATTCCATGGGATTTACAATATTCTCTTAATTCGGTAATTAATGTCTTAGGTAATCGTGCACCTAAAAGTATTTTTGTCATATAACTCACCTCTGTTAACTAATGTTAACATAAGTTAACATCTTTGTCAAAAAAATGTATTAATTTACCGATTTGCCGATTGACCAATTAAATAATTGCCCAATTTACCCATTTACCAATTGACCAATTAAAAGAACAGTATCGAGTATATAATTACAGTAATAATTAATGAGTAATAAGTGACAAGTATACAGGATTGAATAAAAATAATCTAAGGGTTATTTCGTAACTTATATTTTCTTAAGATTAAGCCCGCATCACAGTTTATACCCTCAGGCTAACGACTAAATACTAACGACTAACGACTCTTTTTCTAATTCTCCAATTTACTTTTATAAATCTTATTGATTTCTTCTTCTATCTCTTTCTCAATAGGGCTGCCTTCCGGTGCTAATTGCAAAGCTTCTAAAAAATATTCCAGGGCTTTATCAAGCATTTCCTTTTTCTCATAAACCATTCCCAAATTATTCAAAACAATGTATTTATTAGAAAAATCGGGTTCAATTTCTAAAATTTTATTCCACTGTTCGATTGCTTTACCATAATCTTTTTTTTGAAAGTATAATAGACCTAAATAATGATATCCTTCTGTAAATTTAGGATTTAGATAGATTGCTTGTTTAAATTCTTCTTCTGCCTCTTTAAACATATTTAATTTGGAGTAACTTAATCCTAAAATATAAAAAGTGTTAACATCTATCATATATTTCCTGGCTTCTTGCAGATAATATATTCCCTGATTATATTTTCCCAAATTGTAATAAGTGGCGCCCAAAGCATGCAGAACTCTACCGTTGTGCGGGTCTAATTCCTGAGCATAAGATATAACCGGTAAAGCATTTTTATAATCTTTGTCAATTAGCCATCTTCTCCCCTGATACAGATACAATTCTGCCCGATATGGTTTTATCACAAATGTATTTATAACTAATGTCATTAGAATAAGAACCATGATAATAAGAGTGGCTCTTATCCACTTATAACCTTTTTTGTTTTTCTCAGAAAAAAAAGATATTTTTTTACAGTCAATTATTTTGTCTTCCTTTAATTTATTACAAAATATATTCTCCGAAGCTACAGTTAACCCAATTATAAACCAAAAAGCAGCGCCAACTGCCGGAATATGAAAGGGAAAACTAAATATACTATGAACCAAAGTAACGGTTACTCCTGAAATCAGCCCTATGATTATGATTTTTTCCTCAATTGTTTTTATTTTTTTGATTGAATCAAGATTTGTTCGATAAAATATTATAATAATTAATAAAAAGGATAAGAGCCCAATAATCCCCATTTCTGCCCAGATTTGTAAATATTCATTATGTGCCTCTCCAGCTTTTCCCAAAAACTGCATATAACCAGGATTATTTTGTAAAAAATCTGCTTGATAATTTAAATAATGCAAAGGAAAAGTTCCTAATCCTGAGCCGAATAATGGTCTATCCTTAATCATATCTATAGTGGAATTCCAGATTAGAAGACGGGTTCTTAACGAACTTCCCTGCATATCAAAAGCAGAAACCGCTCTCTCTGCTGCGGTTATGGAACTTCGATTAAGAAAGTTATCAGTAGAATAAATCAGGGTAATCAAAATAAAAATAGAAAAAAGTATTACTAACCATTTTTTATTATCTTTTAAAATATTATTAATTTTAAAATGAGATAAAAGATATACAAATAATAATAAGGAAAAGAATAAAGCTGCCCAGATTGCCCTGGTATGGCACACAATTATTCCGGTATAAATAATGAGTAAAATTATTTCATAAAATATTTTATTTCTTTTCTTTGATTCCATCAAAAAAAAGGAAAAAGCTATGGGGAAAATTAGGGCTAAATAGCCGGAAACATAATTTCTATTTCCCAGAGTAGAAGTTAGACGTTTGGTATCGGAAAGGAAAGGGTCTAACCCGTAATATTGAATCAATAAATAGAGAGATATTAGACTTGCACAAGAAAAAAAAATGATTAAACAAAAATTTAAAGAATCTTTGCTTTTTATATTATTTATTATAAAAAAGTATATTAGAAAGTAAGATAAAAAGTAAATAATATTTTTTAAGCTAACCCAAAATGAATTAGTTATAAATATTGATAAAGCAGCAATTAATATAAATAATAAAATAGGGAAAGTTAATGAATTAGTTGAATATACTAATTTCTCTTCTTTTACTATAATGAAGATGTAAAAAGTAAAAATAGTGAGAGACAGGAGATTTACAATCATGGTCTGATTGGTGGTAAAATTATAGACATACTTATAAACGAATAAAACCGGTAAGACAATAATTAATGAAAATAATATGTTCCATATTCTTTCATAATTTTCTTTTATAAAATAGTTCATATCTAATTTTCCTTTTAAATACAACTATTATTTCTACTAAGAAAGGCTCCAAATAGTATAACTTCTAAAATGGAGCCTTTCTTAGTTTTTATTCTACAATTTTAAACATTATTTCCTTGCAGTTAAATCTACATCATAAACATAATCAGTATCACCTACCGTTGAACCCGCTGATTTTCCGTTTATAGAAAAAACATTATTACTATAAGCGGTCCATACTTCTCCTTCAGCAGCTTCAGCTGCTGTTTTATCCTCTGACTGTTGTGCGCCAGTAACTGGATTATATATACCTGCAGCTGCGAAAATAGCATCTCTTTCTGCCGAAGTATCATAAGCAGTTACTGCCTCATCTGCTAATTCTGCCTGGATCAAAGTTTGAATAGTTCCAGCATTTGCTTTAACTATTGCATTTTTAGCTTTTTGCTGTTGACCGGTATAAAGCCTTAATCCTAATAGAGCTAATACACCGATAATAGCTACCACGACCATTAATTCAATTAAGGTAAAACCTTTCTTGCTTTTTCTAAAACTATACATTTTTTATTTCCTCCTATTAATTTAGTTAGTTGGTTAGCTGGTTACCTGGTTAGCTAGTTAAAAATACAGATGCAAGATGGGAGATATAAGACTATTCAATTGACTAATTGGCCAGTTGGCCAGTTTACCAGTCTTCGGTCAATTCTCCAATTCTCCAATTGACCAATTTTTAGATTTCTTTGAAAGTAAACAATCTTCATAACATTAATATAAAATTATTCCTTATTATTTCTTAATTAATCACCTCCTGGTTCTTATTTTATATTTTCCTTTATAATTTTTGTGTCATCTTACTGTAAGAGTAAATAGGAATTTGTTAAATTTTTTTCCGGTTTTCTGAATTAGAGATTGCTTCGTCACTTCGTTCCTCGCAATGACATTTAGTATTCACCTTCGCCTCGTCTTTCTCTGGATTCCCACTTTCGCGGGAATGACATGAGAAAATCTCAGGAATGATAAGACAAAAAAAACAAAGTCGGTAGTTTGGCAATCATAACATTGTTTGAGGTAGTATGAGATTGCTTCGTCACTTCGCTCCTCGCAATGACAGAAGAAAATGTTCCTCGCAATAACAATTTTCGCTATGACAATGTTTTAGACCCATAACTTTGCGCCCTATCCTTTCGGACAGTTTGCCTTTTTCAACTCTTCATAGATAACATTTATATACTTTTCTATTTATATTATTCCCAAATTTGGAAGGTTTTAGACAAGAAGTAAAAAAATATTTTAATATTTTTTTAATTCACCGATTTTCCAATTCGCCAATTGACCAATTTGAGAGATTGCTTCGTCGCTTCGCTCCTCGCAATGACAGACATTATTTTCTAGCGGTGAGGATATCGGGGAGTAGGCCGTCAGCTCCGTATCCTTGGATAGAAAATACTCCATCGGATAAAGTAATTTGAACTTCGCCAGGGACATCAGCACTTTCCGGAAACCATCCTGCTGTATTCATAGCAACTCCATTAAATGGATTATGTAAACCGGCAGCTTTAGCTATATCTACAGCTCCTTCAAGATTAACATCTGTATCGGCAAGTTCTGCCTGAATTAAGGTCTGAACTGTTCCGGTATTGGCTTTAACGATAGCATTTTTTGCATAATCTTGTTGATTTAAATAAAGCCTTAATCCCATTAAAGCTAATATGCCGATAATTGCAATTACTACTAATAACTCGATTAAGGTAAAACCTTTTTTGTTTTTCATTGATTTCCTTTCTATATATATTATTCCCAGATGGTAGAGTTTTTAGACAAGAGTAAAAAATTTAATAAATTTTTTAATTCGCCGATTGACTGATTCCCCAATTGACCAATATAGCAATTCGCCTATTTACCAATTCTCCAATTTCCCAATTAAATAATTTACCGATTGACCGATATATCGATTGACCGATTGGCCGATTAGAGGGGATAAAAACAAAGAATAGACAGGCGAGACGCATGTCCTGCGGATTTGTGATTAATATGAGATTGCTTCGTCATTACATTCCTCGCAATGACTAGAAAAGATTCACCCCCACCTTAATCCTCCCCCTCAATTAGGGGGAGGAAAGTAGCAATGGATTCCCTCTTTCGAGGGAATGACATAAGAAGGAACGGGAATTATAGAAGCTCTGTAAGTGTTGGGATATAAGGGTTTTGGAGAGGTGTTATTTTAAACGTTAAAATAGAGGGTAAATTTGGGGTAAAAATAGGGATTTAGGTTAATTTAATAGTTAATTTATTGCAAATTGATAATAATTAATGATAATATATAATAATATACAATACTAAAACATCATTTATTAGTTACTATTTTTAAAATTTAAAAGGTATAAACACTCCACCCTAGTTAAAGAAGTGCGTTAAAAGCAATAATTTTAGCTCTATTGTAAGCCTTATTTTATAATGGTTTTAGGGGTGTTGGTTGTTGAAAGGGTTATAAATAAAGGGTTTGCAGCTTTGGCATTTATAGTTGAAATCCATTTTATTTTCTAATATTGGTAAGTTTATAGACATCTTTTCGATTACCAATAGCAATTATTCTTATTTCTTTATCTACAATCCTATAAATAATTCGCCAATCCCCTACTCGTAGTTTTCTATAACCCTTTAAACTTCCATGAAGATAAAATCCATACTTTATTGGATTAACCATTAAACGATTTCTAATGGCATTTTCTATTCTTACAGCAATATTAGAACTTAATCTTGGAATATCTTCATTCTTCACTTTAGGATGATATTTAATTTTCACTTTTGTTTTTTATTCCAAACTTCTTCATGATTTAAGCCATTTTCCCAATTAAATTTATCTTCCCTTTCAGATGCAATCCTATCGAAGTATCTATCCTCAAAAATTTCTAATCCTTCACAGATTAAATCCCTACATAGACTGGAAATTGAAATCCCTTTTTCTTTTGCTATTTGTTTTATTAAATCCCTAACGGGGGGCTCTAAAGTTACAAGTGTTCTTTGAGTGCTCATATTTATCACCTATTTGTTTATTAGATTGCTACGCTACTTATGGTAGCAATGATATTTTATTTGTTTATATGGTATCATATGTGATACATAATTGTCAAAGATTATTGGGGGAGGAAATTTAGGAAAGGATAGATTCCCGCTTCCGCGGGAATGACAGAAGAAGGAGCGGGAATGACAGAAAGAGAAGGTTATATGGTTTCGTAGACGTGTATTTGAAAATCTTCGCTATTGAATTTTTGTAATTTAACACTCTCTATTGCCGGAGCTACTACAAAAACTCTATCATTATTATCTTTAGGATCTATAGGATAGACAAAAAATCCTTTTCGTTCCGGGTTATAACTATGTGTAGTGCCATAGAAATTTTCACCATCTTTGAAAATTATTACTATTTTGCGTTCACTGGGCGTTCCTTTGGGTTGTCCCTCAAAAGTTCTAACTTTTTTATAATTTTTATCTCCGATAAAATCTTTAACAAAAAATACCGCTTTAAGGGAAGATATCTCTATTTCTAAAATTTTATTACTATCTTCTTCTACGGAATGTAAATGAAATATATCTTTATTGGACTTAAAATCAGTTGACCAACCTTTTCTAATTTCACCATCTTTAAATTTTACTACAAGTTTGTTTTTAATCATTTGTAAGTTCCTTTCTTTAAAAATTCGTTAATTAGTTACTTGGTTAGTTGGTTAATTAGTTTAGTAGAGTCGAGTAGATGAGTATCTCTCAACCTTAGAAACAACTTTGTATTCCCTGTTATCTTCCCGTTTCCTTAATGGAAGTGTCACAATATTAGTTCCTTAGCTGATTGATAGAACAC
>DMCY01000079.1 GCA_003451675.1 Candidatus Atribacteria bacterium | reverse complement strand
TTAGCCAAGTTTAGTTTTTAATATTCTAATATTCTCTTTACGTTGAGTAATTTTTTCCTCATCCATCTTATTAAGCAGAGGGATAATATATTTTCGGCTTATTCCCAACAATTCCCTAACCTGGGCAATAGAGATAGAACCATTTATTTTTAAAAAATCTATTAATTTGTTTTTCATAATATCATAATTATTACTTTCAAGTAAAATCCCATCGCTTAATTTGACAATTTCCCCTTCTTGAATTAAAAAATTTATTATTTCTTTGCCCCCGGCAATTTGAGAAATAAGTGTTTTTTCGTTAGGAGGATTAGTGGGATTATCTTTCAGGATTTTTAATATTTTAGAAATTAATACTTTTTGCTGCGAAGAGATTTTAGGTTTGCGGGAGGGTAAAAAGATTATTCCCTTTTTTAAATCTATTTTATCTGTATTAATCAGAGAATCTATTAAATAATTAAATATTTCCGGTTTTAAATAATAGAGATAACTCTGAAATTTATTTAAAGGGAAACCTGCTTGCAAAGGATAAAGTTCGTATTCCTGGTTTAATCTGTTCATAAATTTTGTTATTTGCTCTTGCCAGTGGTTTCTATCAATCAGCCAGGAATTAGTAGTAATTATTTTACCTTCTTTTTTCAGTAATTCGACTACTTCCCAAATTTCTGAATAAGTATAATTACTGTTAATTAACAAATCATCTTTTTTAATAAAGGTGGTCTTTTCTAGTTCACTTAAAACCAATTCTTTCAAGTCAAGTTTTATTCTTTTTTGTAAAAAACCAATGATATCTTTATCTTTAAAATGGTGTTTGTGAGCTAAGGGGTCAACAATCATTCCCCCGCCAATGGTTTTGGGAGGGCTGGGTAATCTTAAGATAAAGCGATCTCCCAAATAAGTTGCCAGCGGTTCTTTAAAGCGAAGTTGAGCAAATCCTGTTTCACCGGGCTCAAAGTATTTCTTTTGGTTAAGAATTACTTTAGCCAAAACCTCTTTAGTCCCGGTGAAGAAAAACAATTCTGACCTATTAGTTAAAGAATATTTTTTAAGCTGGGGGAGAAGCTGTATCCGAACATCTATATTCTTACTGGCTTTAATCTGCTTGGTTCCAAAGATAATGTCTCCTCTGTGCAGCTCATTTTTTCTCGTTCCTACTAAATTGAGGGCTACCCTGCTTCCGGGAAAGGCTTTTTCTACTTTTTCTTTGTAGGTTTGTAAGCTTCTAAGGCGGGTTTTTTTATAAGAAGGGAAAATGGTTACTTCCATCCCCTGGTGAAGAGTTCCTCCTATCAAGGTGCCGGTAACCACCGTGCCGCTTCCTTTAATATTAAAGACCCGGTCGATGAATAGCCTTGGTTTTCCAATATCCCTTTTTGATTTCATCTGAGGGATTAAATTTTGGATGGCTGATTTTATCCGGTCAATTCCTATATTTTTTACCGTACTTACTTTTACTATTGGTGCATTGAAGAGGACGGTTTTTTTTAACCTCTCTTTAATCTGTTTTTCCACCATATTTAATCTGGTTTGGTCTACCAAATCAATTTTGGTTATGGCGATGATGCTGTATTTTATATCAAGTAAATCTACAATTTGAAAATGTTCTTCGGTTTGGGGCATCCAGCCTTCGTTGGCATCAACAACTAAAATGACCGCATCGATTCCGGTTGCCCCGGCTATCATATTTTTTATAAGGTTTTCATGGCCGGGTACATCGACTATTCCGACTTTTTCTCCGGAAGGAAGCTTCATCCAGGCAAATCCTAAGTCAATAGTCATTCCCCTTTCTTTTTCTTCGGGTAGGCGATCAGTATCTATAGAAGTTAGAGCATAGATTAAAGCAGTTTTGCCATGGTCAATATGGCCGGCTGTACCGAAAACAAACATAAAAACCTCTTTTTATTTCATTTTAGAATAAACTGATGTAATGATTTTTATCACTAAATTGTCAGAAGAAGGGTCAATGCAGCGAGGATCCAGGATAAAAAATTCTTTTTCTTTTCTTCCCAGAAGTGGCGGGTTAAACGAGCGCAATTCTTTAGAAAAAATTTCTACCGGACAGGGAGGTTTTATAATTATTAATTTAGTTGGTAAAGTTTGTCCGGGCAAAGAACCCCCGCCTATAGCAGTTTCCCCTTCTTTGGTAAATGCCGAGATATCTTCTTTTTTCAGTTTTTGACAGATATTCTGGCTGCGAGCAGCAATTTTATCTAAGGGGCAGGAAATCATTTTCCAGAGGGGAATTTTGCTTACCGCCTTACCTTTTAGGTAAGATAATAAAATTTCTTGCAAGATAGCTAAAGTTATCTTATCCACTCTAAGCGTGCGGAATAAAGGATGTTGCGAAATTTTCTTCAGATAAATCTCTTTTCCGCAAATAACCCCTCCCTGAGGACCTCCCAGGAGTTTATCTGTACTAAAACAGATAATATCTGCCCCTGCTCTAATATTTTCTTGAACGGTTGGTTCGTGTTTTAATCCAAAGGTTTCAGTAGCTAAGAACGTTCCACTGCCCAAGTCCACTACTACTGGTAAATTATATTTTTTTCCTAATTTTTTAAGTTCTTTAACTTCAACTTGGTGAATAAAACCATTCATATGAAAATTACTTTGATGGACTTTTAAGATTAAGGAAGTATTTTCATTAATTGCTTTTTCATAATCATCAATGAAAGTCTGGTTAGTAGTTCCTACTTCTCGAAGGTGAGCACCGCTCTCCTCCAATATCTCTGGAATACGGAATCCTCCCCCGATTTGTACCAGTTCTCCTCTGGAGACAATCA
>DMCY01000116.1 GCA_003451675.1 Candidatus Atribacteria bacterium | reverse complement strand
AAGATATCAAAGGTTAGATCCTTAATAGGTATTTTAACCTTGACCTGGGGGAAAGTTATTGTTATAGTATCCATGGGTGTAGTTTACCTCCTTTTTTAAAGGGTTTTTTCTATATAGGTAAGTCTACACCTTTTTTTATATTTTTTTCAATCCTTCTCTTGCTATATGTCTTATTACTAACAAAGAAAGTATTATTAATATATAATATTTTTTCTTCTAACTGCCCCACTAAAGTTTACACTAACCTAGTTAGAGGGGTGCAGTCCAGAGAGTTTGTGCTGGGTCGCCCTGTGGTAACTTCGTCTTGTACCAACACAAGCTGAAAGGATTATCCCTTTCGCTTCTGATACTGTTCAAGATTAAGACAGGGCGGTCCATCTCGATAACGAACTCATCCTCTGGATGGTTCCAGTATCATGGCTGACCTACCCAGCTTAACTCTTCCAGTATCATCTTAACATATCTAGTTGATATCAGGGTTATTATTATCGTACAAGTATCGAGCATAAAAGTCAGTAATAAGTAATGAGTAATATGTGATAAGGAAAAAGATGTGGGGTAGAAATGTAAGTGAAAATGCGAAATTCATTCCTCCCGTAGGACAGGCGTCTCGCCTGTCTATTTTGGTTTTTAATATTACTCAACTTAAAAGCCGAAGTAAATTCCTAATTTACTAACGATTAATTTAATTGGTAAATCGTAGAATTGGTCAATTGGTAAATGTCACATCAAAAATAATAATTAAACCTAAAATTTATATTTTCTCTATTTTTCCATTTCTCATTTCATATATATAATTAGTAGTCTCTTTTAAAAATTTTTTATCATGAGAAATAATTATATAGGATAGGTGGGGGTGGTTATTTAATATTTGAACTATCTTTTCAATAGTCTCCTCGTCAAGCCAGATAGTAGGTTCATCAAGTAATAAAATCTCCGGCTGCATCGCCCATACCGTAGCCAGAGAAACTAATCTTTTTTCTCCATAGGAAAGATTATAAGTAATTCTATCTTCAAAGCCGGATAGACCCAAAGTCTCCAGGGTCTTTTTTAATATCTTTTTAGTTTCCTGATAATTTTTTCTTAAGTTTAAAGGCCCAAAGGCAATATCTTCAGCCACAGTAGGACTGAATAATTGATCATCGGGATCCTGAAATACCAGACCGATTCTTTCTCTAACTTCTATAAAATCGTTCTCTACTTTTCGTTCTTTTCCAAAAATCTCAATCTTCCCTTCTGATGGATGTAAAAGTCCCATAATAAGATGAAAGAGGGTGGTCTTTCCACTTCCATTGGGCCCAACTAAACCTATCCTTTCTCCTTTGGAAAAATTAAAATTGAACTTTTTAAATATATAATCCCGGGAGGGATAAGCAAAGGAAAGGTCGGTAATTTTGATTGCAGTTTCGCTTTCTCTTTCTTTCACGGTAATAACACCAATCCTATAATGCAACTTATCATCACCATTCCCGTTACAAAATCCGATTTTTTAAAAACAAAATGATTTAAAGTCCATAATTTTCCCTTGAACCCTCGGCAAAGCATAGCATTATAGACTCTTTTGGAGCGGTCATAACTCCGAACCAACATCATTCCTACTAAATAGGCATAAGTCCTGTAAGTATGGAAATTAGTCTGGGCTTTAAAACCTCTTATTTTTAAAGCATTATTTAATCTGATATATTCAGAATGAATAGTTTGGGTATAACGATAAGTAAAGAAAAACAACTGAGTTAGTTTATCAGGAAGATATAAATGACGTAAGGCATGAACCAGATTAAATATTGAGGAAGTAGAAAGAAGAGCAATACCAACCAAAATAATAGAATTAGATTTTATGGTTATTAAGAGGGCATATTTGATGCCTTCCTGAGAAATATTTAGTGAGCCTAAAATATAAATATTTTTACCGGGGAAGGTAAAGGGGAGCATTAACCATAATAAAAAGATAAAACTGTTCACTACTAATAGACGGGAAATTACTTCCCTGGTCCTTAAGCGGGCAAGAATCACCGCCACTATAGCAAAGAATAACGCACCAATTAATGAGGTATATTTATCGCTAACAGCAACAATTACTGAAAACAGTAAAGCTACAGTAATTTTTACCCGTGGATCGAGCTTATGGAGGAATGAATCCCCTTCTGAAAATTTTTCTTTAATCAAATTAACCACCTGAAAGTAAAATTTTAAATTATTTTTTACGGCTTAAAAAATAAGCGACAATTCCAAAAATACCAATTATGTAACCTATTCCTCCGATTATCTCGGTAGGTGAAATCCTATCCTCTTGAGATCTCTTAATCTCTCTCATAATTGGCTTCAACTTTTCGTCCAGAATATCTTCTATTAATGATTGGATTTCTTTTAAATCGAATGAAGAAACTTCGGGAGAAACCGCAGATATGGGTTCTTCAATCTTTTCTTCAACTAACCCCGAAACGTTTCCTAATTCATCGGCTCGAATAATATATTCTGCCCGATGTCCCATGCTGGCAGTAAGAACTAACTTTAAATCTCCATCTATTACATCTTCTGCAGGAATCTTAAAAGAAAACATTCCTTCTTTATCAGTTAAACCTTCTAATAGCTTATTCCCCTGATTATCAAATACTTCAATCTTAGAATCTATACATCTCTTACCATCACTAAAATAATTTTCGGTGTAAACTTTATCTCCTTCCACATAGGCAAAGATATTGACTTTATGGGCAAAGGCCGAAATATTTATCATTATAATAATTAAAAATATAAATATCAAAATTAAATACAATTTGTTTTTCATCTTATCTCTCTAACATAATTTTTACTATACTATTTAATTAATTTTTATACTCTAGGTATAATCAGTATAATCTATACTAAATCCGTGTAATCTATACTAAATCTGTGTAATCATAAATCTAATATTTCCGGTCTAACTTTCCTCAAGAATCCTATACAAAAAGCGGTTAATATTCCCTCAATAATCATTATGGGTAAATGAGCAATTAGCACTAATTTAGCTATCTGTATAAATGGTTCTCCGGTAAAGACCAAGGCAGCAGCTACCATTATTCCACTTAATAATACCGCTAAAAATCCACAAACAAAAGCCAGAGTTAGGGTAATGAAATTATTCTCATTTCTAACCCCCCGATTAAATAGATAAAAACAGATGATAGCCGGGAAGGCCATATTAAAAGTATTTATTCCTAAGGTGGTAATTCCTCCAAATTGAAAGAGCACACCTTGTAAGGCAAGAGCAACCAATATCGCCGGAAAGGCGGACCAGCCCAATAATACCCCTATAATTCCATTTAAAATTAGATGCACACTTGAGGGACCTAAGGGAACATGAATTAAAGAAGCTACAAAAAAAACAGAAGATAGGATTGCCACTTTAGGTACTTCCTTATGTTCCATCTTTTTTAAGCTATATCCTACTGCTGTAGCAGTCAAAACTACGCCTGTAACCAATACAGGCGCAGATAATATTCCTTCTGAAATATGCATAAAATATTTCCCTTCTACTACTTATTCCATATTATAAGTCTTGACCCAGAACACTGCCCCTATTTCTACTGATTTTTCTTCCCCATTATGTTTTATTTTCTCTTCATCCTCATTAAGAGCGGCAAATCCCCACCAACCTGCCTTAGGCATAGCGTAAGTGAATACACCATTCCGGTCAGCTTTAATCACCTGTGTAATCATAGGTTCAGCAGGACATTTAACCTTGCCATCTTGATTGTAATATTCTACTTCTATTTCTGCATAAGGGACTGCTTCTCCCTTAACTTTTACTATCCCTTGAAAAACATTTCCTCTCCAAAGACCATACGGCCGAGTCAAAGGAATAATCTCAGTCTTCAGTCCTACTTCTTCATCCCAGCCCACCTCCAGGCCAAGGGCATTTACAATCACCTTAGTATAATGAATAATAAAACAATCCTCTGCCGGTTCCCAATAGGGTTGAGGTTCCACAAAAAAAATATAGTCACCCGGACGTTTTATCTGATAATTAGTCTCCCAGGTAGTACAATCATTAATCTTTTTCTCCTGAAGGGTATTTAGCAAATCTATTTTCTTGCTCTGAACCAAAACTCCAAATTGCGCTGGTTTAGCCATATCCATATAATCGCCTTCCATAGGATGCATAAACTTAATATCTATAATGATATTCTTACTATCGGTCATGGTAATCATATCGTCAGAAGGGATTATCACTCCAAAATGAGCACTGGCTGAAATCAAACTTCCGAATAAAAATACTACCACTAAACTAAAAATTAATACCGTTCTAAATTTTAAATTCTTCATATCTTTCCTCCTGTATATTTTAATTTTACGATTTACTAATTAAACAATTGATTAATACTTATTAGAGCATTCAATAACTTTTAATCTGAAATGTGCTGTTTCGCTCTTTGAAAATCCTAAAACATTTTTTAAAATATCTATAATATTACTACTAATAAGAATTATTTTCCCTTTTGACATTTCTTTTATTTGCCTCCTCTCGTATATTATAATACCTTTACAGGTATCTCATATGTTTGAGTTTTTTCTTACCGAAACACCAAAACGCACCACTTCATTATCCATTGTCCACCCTCCAATAAATTTTAGCTATTTTCCTATTTTGTAGAAGGGTATACTTATTATTTTCTTTTTTAATCCTCTTTATCACAAATTCTCTTACCTTTTCTTCTAATTCGTCAGAAAGTTTATAAAACTGCATAATATGTAAAACCGCATCATCAATGGTTTCATGCTCACTATGCCAATGGTTATTTTTTATCTCCATATCCGCAGAAATTCCCATCTGAAAAAGTAAATTATAGATGATAAGTGCACTGGAATGGCGGAGCTCGATATTCTTTCCATAAACAATTTTTGCAAGTGCATCATCCAGCCATTCACCTTTTCCTGCAAATGTAAAAATATAAATATCTCTTTTTGTTATTTCGTTGCTTTTTTCTAATGCCTTCCTTATTTCATATACACCTAAAGAATTATAACTTATTGTAACATCTGCTTTTTCTATACTGTTAATATCAAACGACTCCCAGTTTGTATTGATTGACTGCACATTATTTAATTTTTCTTCTTCTACACATTTTTTAACAATTTTAATCATCTCTCTTGATGCATCCAGCGCATAAACTTTTCTTACCTTTTTTGCAATAGGAATAGCAAGCCTCCCTGTACCACAGCCAATATCAAGCACTGTATCTGTTTTTTTTAAATTAAGCATTTTTAATTGATTTTCAGTTGATACTCTATTTTTAGAAATCCTTTTGAAACGCTCTACTGCATTTTTATCCCAATAGTCTTCTACCTTGCCATTTTCTGCCCACATTGGGTATTTTTCAATTTTCCAAATTGAATCCCAATTAACTATACACATCTGCAATCTCCTTTTTTCCATATGGCAAAACAACAGTTATGCCTCTTATATTTTCTACTGTAACAGGTATTCCATATACTTTCTCTATATTATCTTTTGTAATAATTTCTAATCCACCTTCTGCAAAAACTTTCCCTTCCTTAAGCAATACAAACCTATCAGATAACCTCAAGGCAAGGTTTACATTATGCATCACAATGACAGAGGAAATACCCTTTCTTTTAGAAATTTTTTTTATGATATCCATTACCTCAAACTGGTTCTTTGGATCCAGGTTATTTGTTGGTTCATCCAGAAGGATCACTTTTGGCTGCTGTACCAACGCTCTTGCAATAACAACCTTTTGGAATTCACCACCACTCAGCTCATTTATATACCTTAAGGAAAGTTTTTTAAGCCCCAGAATACTCAGCACTCTCTCAGTAATCTCGATATCATTTTTTGTTACATCCCATTTTATATATGGCTTCCTTCCTAAAAGCACTGCATCAAATACTGTAATAAAACTCTGTTCTGAGCGCTGAGGCACAAATGCCAATGCTTTTGCAATTTCTGTTCTACTTGTTCTTTTAATATTTGTATGGTCTATAAAAATTTCACCTTTTTGTGGTTTTAGGATGCCATTAATGCATTTAAGCAGCGTAGATTTTCCTGCACCGTTTACACCTAAAATGGAAACAATCTCCCCTTCCCTCACAGCAAATTCTATTCCTCTTAATACAGGAGAACCGTTATATGAAAACTCAATATTTTTTAGTTCTAAAATCATATTCGCCTCCTTGCAAGTATATATAAGAACAGTGGGCCACCTATGAATGATGTAATAATACCAACCGGAATGATAATCGGTGATATTGCGATCCTTGCGAGTGTATCAGAAATAAGAAGCAAAAGAGCACCAAACAGAGCAGAAATGGGAATAAGGAACCTTTGATCATTTCCTATTATTCTTCTTGTAATATGAGGTGCAACAAGACCGATAAATCCAATGACCCCCAAAAATGCAACTGTAACTGCAACAATGAGAGAAGAAACAATCATTCCGTACAATCGTATTTTTTCTGTATTCACACCCAACCCTTTTGCTGCTTCATCGCCACTTTCCAATGCATTATAGTTCCATCTGTTCAGAACAAAGTAAATAAATCCAAAAGTTGTAACAATAATCATAATTCCTACTTCTCTCCACCCCGACCTTCCAATGTCTCCAAACAGCCAGAATACAACAGAGGCAACCTCTGTATCTGTAGCAAAGAACTCAATAAATGTTGTGGCGGCATTGAACAGTGCCCCCATTGCAATACCTGCAAGAATTACTGCTTCCGGTGAAAGCCCTCTCCACTTTGCAAGGAAAAGAATAATAAAGATACCTAAAAGTGCCCCAATAAAAGCAAAAGTTGTTGTAAGATATGGATTATTTATAAACACTGCATCCGTGCTACTTGAATGAATTTCGCCTGCACCCAGCAGAATGATTGCAAACGCAGCACCGAATGCCGCACCTTGTGAAATCCCTAGCGTAAAAGGAGAACCCAGTGGGTTGCGTAATACATTCTGCATTACAGTGCCAGAGACTGCAAGCCCTGCCCCGGCAATGACTGCAGTAAGTACCCTGGGTAAACGTATATTAAAGGCAACAAGTGTATTTACACCTGTACTTCCTTTTAAAATAAAATTTAAAATATTCTTTAACGAAAGCGCTTTCAGGACTTCTTCTATAGAAATAGAAAGAGGACCCAAACAGATAGCAAAAAGAGAAAAAATAACAATCAAAATGATAAGCAGTAAACCAAAGTATGCTTTTCTTTTTGTATAACTTAAATAGCTATTTGAAGAATTATTTACTTCCGGCATATTCTATTTTTTTGAATCCTCCAAAATCTCTTTGCATTTCTTTGTAAACAGGTTTCCCAACCAGGAATGTGTAGATTTCATCTGCTTTCTTCTCAGGGTCAATATCTTTGAACCTGTCAGGACACAATACCTTCCCAATATAATATGCATCTGCAAATGCTGTACATATATTGGTTGTGTAAAAGTTATAGGGAAGTATTCCATAAAGTTCACTACTTTTTACCGCTTTAAGTAATTTCATTGAAGGTAGCTGTAGGTCTTTCATAACAAGCTGGTAACCACCCTCATCAATGAAGATATAATCAGGATTCCATTTAATGAGTTGCTCTTTATCAATGAATAGCTGTCCATCTTTTCCAAGTTTATCTACAACATTATTTGCAGAAACTGCAACAAATGGAGGATATTTGCAGGACGTGCTTTGAATACCATGCATCCCTTTATGCCCAAGACCACCTACATATATAGTTGGTTTTTTATCTTCAAGAATATCTTTTGTCCTGTTTTCTAAGTCTAGATTCAACTTTTGCATAAATGCAACCATTTCTTTAGCACGTTTTTCGTTGTTTAAAACTTCCCCAATGACCCTGAGCGAATTAAAAATCGGTTCAGACTTAAATGTTGCAAGCTTACCGTATGAAAGCACGATAACAGGAATGTGCACTTTTTTTTGATAATCATCTGCTTTCCCTTTCTCCATATAGGTAACAAATATCACATCCGGACGCAGTTTTACAACAAGCTCTGCATCTGGACCACTACTAATTGCACCAGGCCCACCTGGTCCAATTGGGGGAAGGTTCGCAAGTTCTAAATTTGCCAGCATGTAAGGTCTTCCGGTAGGACCCCACTTCTTTTCAGCTTGCTCAACCCCTACAACTTTATCCTTTTCATCCATATAGCAGATAAGCCTTAGGGCCCCAGGCCCTGAACATACAATCCTGTTCACTATTTTTGGAACTTCTACTGTTCTTCCTGCTAAATCAACAACTTCCTTAGTTGTGCTTGCCAGTGAACTACTTCTTTTATCACACACCATAAATAGAGAAGAAATTAAAATTACACCTATTGCAATCAATAAAACCTTTTTTAACCCTTTTTTTCTAAGCATTGCAGCCTCCTTTTTCATTCTTTATAAAATTCTAAATGTATTCTACTCTCTTTAGTTCTGAGCTTCTGTCTTCTGATTTTTTTCTCTTTCTTCTTCATTATATACTATATACCATATACTAATTTAATTTTCGTGCTACGCATAGGATAAAAAAAATATAGGGTTATCACCCCCTCTAACCACTGAAAACTGTCAACTGAAAACTATTCTCTTTTCACACCAACTCCTTTCCGGTAGTAGCTATAGATAAAGATCCGTATTTTACGCCTTTAGTTGCTCTTAATTTATCAGCTAGCTCTCTCACCTCTGTCGGCTTCCCTCTTACCACTATTATCTCCAAACAATTATCATGATCTAAGTGAATATGCTGACTGGAGATAATTAATTTGTAAAAATCATGTTGTATATCGGTCAAAGTATTCATTAAGTCTCTTTTATGGTGATCGAATACCAGGGTAATCGCTCCCGCAACTTCCTTTCCTTCTATCCATTCTCTCTTAACTAAGTTCTCTCTGATTAAATCTCGTATTGCCTCTGACCGATTAGGATATTTCTTCTCTTTGCTAAGTCTATCAAATTTATCTAAAAGTTCTTTTTCCAATGACACTCCAAAACGGACTATCTCAGACATCAATCTCTCCTATCGGTATTACTGTTTTAAAAATAATAACACGGCAAATCTACCTTGTCAAAATTTTTTTCAATAGCGTTATTTATAGTTGAGTCCACTCTAAAAAGTCAGGTTACAGGATAAATATTTTTAAT
>DMCY01000076.1 GCA_003451675.1 Candidatus Atribacteria bacterium | reverse complement strand
GCGAGACGCCTGTCCTACGAGATTAATGCTTTTACATCTTTTTCTATTTCTTTTCTCAATACTATCTTGAATATTTCTTTTCCTTTTTTGACTCGATACTATATACTTCTATACTGATTAGCTTTCTTTTTCTTATTTTCTTAACTATCTAACCAGGTAACCAATTAACTAACTAACCATTACTTACATACTCTCTGGAGCTGAGATCCCTAAAATCTTAAGTGTATTAAACAACACTATTCTGGTGCAATCAACTAATATCAAGCGAGCTTTAGTCAATTCTATATCTTCAGTAATTACCCGATGCACAGTGTAATACTTATGGAACGAAGAAGCTAAATCATAAAGATAAGTCGTTAAGAGGTGCGGTTTCCAGGTTAAGGCGCTCTTTCTAACCACTTCTTTTAGGGAAGATAGTTTTTTAATCAATTCAATCTCTTCCTCTTTATCCAATAAGCGGAGATTAACTTCTTTGCTTTTATCGATTTTTATTCCTTCTTGTTCAGCCTTTTTTATTATACTACATATCCTCGCATAAGCATATTGAATATAATATACGGGATTTTCCATAGATTGAGATTTAGCTACATCTAGGTCAAACTCCGTATGACTATCATAACTCCTCATTAAAAAGAAATAACGAGCCACGTCTTTGCCTACTTCTCGTATTAAATCTCTTAGAGTAACAAATTCTCCTCCTCGAGTCGACATTCCTACTTCTTTGCCATCTTTTATTAAAGTTACGAACTGCACGATTAATACATCCAAAAAACCTTCAGGATAACCCAAAGCTTGTGCTGCTGCTTTCATCCTTTTAATATAACCATGATGATCAGCACCCCAAATATCTATTACTTTGTCAAATCCCCGTTGATATTTATTTTGATGATAAACAATATCAGAAGCAAAATAAGTGGGGATATTATTTTCCCGAATTACTACTCTATCTTTTTCGTCACCAAATTCAGTGGACTTTAACCAGAGTGCACCTTTTTCCTTATAAAGAAAACCCTTCTGCTGGAGTAATTCAATAGCCTCTTGAAGTTTATTCTGCTTATAAAGTGATCTTTCGCTAAACCAGACATCAAATTCTACTCCAAAATCTTTTAAATCTTTTTTAATCCCTGATAAAATTTTTTTTAAAGTAAATTCTTTAAAAAACTCCTGGGTCTCTTTATCATCTTTCCCTTTATATTTGTCTTGAAATTTATCTATTACTTCTTTGGCTATATCAAAAATATATTCACCTTTATAGCCATCAGCGGGAAATTCTTTCTTTTCCCCTAAAAGATTATTGTATCTTACTTGAACTGATTGACCTAATATGTCTATTTGTTTTCCTTGATCATTAATGTAATATTCTTTTTCTACTTCATAACCTGCGGCCTTTAATATACTGCTTAAAGCATCTCCCACTGCTGCACATTTTCCATGGCCAACATGTAGGGGACCTGTAGGATTAACGCTGACAAATTCTACTTGAATTCTCTTCCCTTTACCTAAATTTACTTTAGCAAAATCTTCACCCTGCTCTCCAATTTCATCTATAACCTTATATAACCAATTCTCGCTCAACCAAAAATTTATAAAACCTGGCCCGGCAATTTTAACTTTATTTATAATTGTACCCTGAATATCTAAATTATTTACAATAAAATTTGCAATGTCTAAGGGTTTTGCCTTTAATTCTCGAGATAATTGCATAGCGATATTGGTGGATAAGTCACCGTGTGATTTATTTTTAGGGATTAGTAATATTATCTTGGGGATATCCTTGATCTGGAAATTGCCCTGTTTGATGTTTTTTTCGATAGAACCCGACAAAATTTCTTTAATTCGGTCAGCTGAATCAATTTTCATTTAAAAACCCCCTAATAAATTAGTCGATAGTGAATAGTCGTTAGTCGTTAGTTCAAAACTTAAAACTTTTTCCATCCAAAATATTGTTTTTAAAGTAGTCGGATTTATCCGACCCATTTTCCGTTTTTAAGAGAGCATGCCCTCACGAAAAAAGGAAATTCCTATACAATTTAATTATTTTGGATAAATAATTATAAAATGGTACGCCCGAGAAGAGTCGAACTTCCAACCAAGGGCTTAGGAAGCCCCTGCTCTATCCATTGAGCTACGGGCGCACAAGTTTATTTCATACGCGGATCTAAAGCATCGCGTAATCCATCACCCAAAAAATTAAAAGCCATCATGGTGATAGCCAGGGCTAATCCGGGGTATATAGCCAAATGAGGATAAGAACGAATGGCTTTATATCCTTCTGATATCATCATTCCCCAACTCGGAGTAGGAGGATTCACTCCTAAACCAATAAAACTTAAAAATGCTTCAAAGGTAATATATCCGGGTATTGCCAGGGTCACCCTTACAATACAGGGACCTATTAAGTTGGGTAATACATGTTTTAATATTATCTGTAAATTGCTGTTTCCTGTTGCCCGAGCGGCTTCCACAAATTCCTTTTCCCGTAAGGATAGAGCCATTCCCCGGGCTATTCTGGCCATTCCAAGCCAGGCAGTAACTCCTATGCCAATAAAGATAAAGAATAATCCTCCAAAAGCCCTATCAATAGCACTCAATGTGGCGGCAAAAGTGCCGGGAGTAGTTACCGCAAAGGTAGACTTAAATAGAACCATCATTAAAATAATTAATAATAAAGTAGGAAAACCGTACATAATATCTACGAAACGCATCATAATATTATCTACTTTTCCGCCATAATACCCCGAAACAACTCCGTAAAACACTCCGATTATAAAGGCAGTAACAGCCCCGACTATTCCTACACTCAACGATATTCTGGTACCGTAAATAATCCTACTTAAGAGATCCCTGCCCATAAAATCTGCCCCTAATAAATACTTGGTTCCTGGTTCAGCATAATTAGCTAAAAGGCTGCCTTCTGCATAATGATAAGGAGCAATATAGGGGGCAAAGATAGCAAGAATAAATAAAACAATAATTATTATTCCTCCCAGTATTGCCATTTTGTTTTTTAATAATCTTCGAAATGCATCTTTCCATAAATTCACTTCAGGTTTTTTCGTAATAATTATTTCATCCTTAACTTCATTATCTTTTTCTTTTAATTTAACTTCCAAGATAATCTTTCCTCCTTATTTTGTAATTATCCTAAGTATATTTAATCCGAGGGTCAATCCAGGCATAGGTTAAATCTACTGCTAAATTGGCCACGATTATAAGAAATGCATAAAGTAACATAATGCCCAATATTACTGGATAATCGCGGTTAGTAACACTGGTAACAAAATATTTTCCACAACCGGGAATAGCAAAAATCTGCTCTACGATTAATGAACCGGTGACTAAAGAAGCAAACAAAGGGCCAATAACAGTTACTACCGGAATAAGGGCATTCTTTAAAGCATGATGTACAGTTACATTTTTCTCTGAAACTCCTTTTGACCTTGCTGTCCTGATATAATCTTCTCTAATTACTTGCAACATACTAGCCCGAGTTAATCGAGCCAATAGCGCAGCGCTTCCTATACCCAAGGTAAAAGCAGGTAAAATCGCCTGCTGCCAGGTTCCCCATCGAGCAACTGGTAATATATTTAACTTTAAAGCAAAAAACCAAATCAGTACCGGCCCTAAGGTCATAGCTGGAACTGAAACTCCAAGTAGCGCAAAAAACATACAGAAATAGTCTATAAAAGAATTTTGTTTTAGAGCAGAAATCATTCCTAAAGGAATTCCTACCATCATAGCAATAATCATAGCTAAGGCACCTAATTGGGCTGAAACAGGAAAATGTTCACCTATAATGTCATTTACCGTTCTACTTCGGGAAGAATAAGAGGGACCAAAATCACCGTGAAGAGCATTCCAAAGATAATCAGTATATTGCTTCCAGAGAGGGTCATCTAAACCATAATAAGCTTCTAAATTAGCGATAATCTCCTTCGGTAAAGGCTTTTCCTTATCAAAAGGCCCTCCGGGAATGGCATGTCCTAAACTAAAAGTTATTAAGGATATTACTAATAAAACCGGTATTGCCCATAAAATTCTCCTGATAATATAATTGACCATATTTTCTCCTTTCTTTTATATTTTGTGCCTTTCAGAAAACTCTG
>DMCY01000077.1 GCA_003451675.1 Candidatus Atribacteria bacterium | reverse complement strand
ATAACACAACGCGTTATATTTGTCAAGATATTGTAGGAAAACTCCATACCATTTTATCTCGGTAACGAAAAGATGAGTTTATTTGAATGTTGAATTCATTGTTAATATAATAGGGAAGAAACTCTGAAGTATAGAAAACACTGTTCTGAGGTAATAAAACAAAAGCTAAAATAAAAAGGATGGGTCAATATGCCTTTTTCAGGATTTAAAAGAAGATATAAAAATATTAACCGGCTTCGGCAAATCGTCAATATTTTAATTAAATACGGTTTTGACTATTTTGTTAAACAGTTAGGATTAATGAATCTAATTACCAAAGGTGAAAAGATTCTTAGACTAAAACCTTCTAAGGTAGACCAGATGCCTCTTCCAATGAGGGTTCGACTTGCTCTGGAAGAATTAGGTCCTACCTTCGTGAAATTGGGTCAGATCTTAAGCACCAGGCCTGATATCATTCCTCTGAAATATATTAAAGAATTAGAAAAACTGCAAGATGAAGTGCCCCCTTATTCCTACGATCTGGTTGTACAGATGGTTCAAAAAGAGTTGGGAGCCAATGTTTCCGAACTATTCCAGTCATTTGATGAAAAACCTTTTGCGGCTGCCTCTTTAGGGCAAGCCCATAAGGCAATATTGAAAGAAGATAAGGTAAAAGTAGTCGTTAAAGTTCAACGTCCTGATATGGAAAAGATTATTGAAACAGATTTGGATATCCTCTTTTACCTGACACGGTTAGCCGAAAGATATATTCCGGAGAGTCGCCTGTATGACCCAGTAGGAGTGGCTGAAGAGTTTGCGAAAACCATTCGAATGGAGCTGGATTATGGTACCGAAGGAAGAAATGCAGAGCGATTTAGGAAAAATTTCAAAGAAGATAAAACAGTTTATGTCCCAAAAGTATACTGGGGACTGAGCAGTAAATGCATCCTGACCATGGAATACATCGAAGGCATTAAGATTAATCATCTGAAAGAACTGGACAAAGCAGGTTATAACAGAAAAAAGTTAGCTGAAAACGGAGCAAAAGCCTTTATGAAACAGATGCTCATCGATGGATTTTTCCATGCCGATCCTCATCCTGGAAATATTCTGGTTATGGAAAATGAGATTATCGGCTTTATGGATTTTGGCATGATGGGAAAGATAGATAAAGAGTCCAGAGAGAAATATATTGATCTGCTTATAGCTGTTTTAGAATATGACTCTAATAAAACCTTAGCCGGAATGTTAGAATTGGGATTTACTTCACAGGAAACGATCGATACGCGCTCTTTAAAGATGGATATAGCGGATATATTAGATCAATATTATGATAAAACATTAAAGGAGATCAAACTGGGTGAATTCATCACCCAGCTGGTGCAGATTTCTATCAAGTATCATATTAAAATGCCAGCGGAACTTACCCTGCTTGGAAAATCTCTCATCATTATAGAAGGCATTGGATTAGCGCTTGATCCGGACTTTAATCTTACTGAGATAGCCAAACCCTATGTAAAAGATATAATTCTGGAAAGGAAAAGTCCTCAACACCTCCTGTTGAAACTATCTAATGATTTATCTGAATTTTATAATTTAATGTTTTTAATACCTAAACAGCTAAGTAAGACTTTAAAGAAAATGGAAGAAGGCATCTTTAAACTAGAGCTTCAGCATCGGGGGTTGGAAAATTTAATTAATGCCTTGGATAAAGCAACAAACAGGTTATCTTACAGTCTAATTTTAGTTGCCATTATTATTGGCTCATCTTTGATTATGCAGACGGATAAAGGCCCTCAATTTATGGGATTTCCGGTGATTGGCGTGATAGGTTTTCTTATTTCCGGTATACTGGGCTTAGGTTTGGTTATTATGATTCTTCGTTCAGGGAAAATGTAATATAAGCTTACTAAATTTGACCCTATTCTCTTATTCGTAAAATCCTTTTCTTGTAAGGCCTTTAGGGAGGTTATTGATTAATTTCTACCCATTTTATCTATTTTTTATAGGGCCACCAGTGTTGAACGACCTTTATTTGGTTTAAAATATACTTTTCTAAAAACCGTCTTACATTTTTGTTTGTTATCTCTTTTACTCTAATTTGTAATTCTTTAAGATTTGCTACCTTGGAAATTCGGGCAATAGCTTGATAATCTTCTGGAAGTAAACCTTCCCTTCTTCCAATTTCCTGGGCGATTTCTACCGCTTCGTCGAGATATTCTCTAAAGGCATTTACTGAATTGCGCTTCTCGTGTTTATAAAGACCTCTTAATTGTTTCAGAGGAACTTTTTTTGTCTCATCTTCTTCAAAAAGGTTGTTTAAAAAAATCTCTACTCCAAATCGAGTTTTGGCCATTTTTGCAAGATGAGGGACTAAGTCTTTTTTGTAATACCCCTTTCACCCGTTAAGTTTGAAAAAACGTCAGGTATATACCGCCTATTTGATGGGTATCCTAAAACAGCTCTCACTTTACCGTCTAAAATAGGCTCGAGGAGAGTTTTTATATGATTATCTGAAAGAGTGGTTAAATCAGCGTCTATAAAAGCAATTATTTCACTTTTGGCCTTTTTTATTCCCTCAGCTAAAGCGAAACCTTTTCCTTGATTTTTCTTTAAATCAATAAGTGTAATTTTATCCCCAAACTTTTTTAAATATAGATAGACTTTTATCTGTTGAGCCATCGTTAATACAAATAACCTCATTTACCAGACTGGTTTTTGCTAAAGTTTTGACAACTTTAGCAACGGTTTTTTCTTCATTAAAAACTGGAACTATGGCAGAAACAAATTTTTGCTTCTTTAATCTTTGGTGAGAATTTTTATCTTTGAAGAAGACGGCTATAATATCTTCGCCAAAGTCTCTTGTTTCTCTTTCAACCGATGAAGAGATGGTGTCAAAACCGTACTCAATTTGATTAAGGAGTTGACCACGAGTTAAAAAATATTCAACCTTAAAATCATTAGTGCCATCTTTTTCACTCCACTCTGCTAAAGTTGCGGGACCGCATCCTGGTTCAAGAACCAAATCGTTTTTTCTAACAAAGCTTGCCATATAGCAATATCGCTTGGCGAAGTTGTTTTTGTGTATCCATTTAAGACCCCAGACATAAAGAAGGGGGTATTTATAAAAAATGTTTTTTTTACACATATATCATCTCGGGAGATAGTGATTTAGTTTCCTTTTCTTTCCACACTAACAGTGCCATAATCAAACCCCAGAAGTTTTTTAATTTCACAACCTTTAAGTTAACAAAGCACCACTCCTATATTTTATGTTATTCTACTTAACATAATTTTATGTCAAATGTGAAAACTCGACCCCATTTACTTTTCTTACGGCTAATTTATCTTCTTTTTACCTTTTTTATATTTTTTAGTTTTTGTCTTGCCTCGGGAAAGGTTCCCCCGTCTGCTCCTTCATAGCCCGGTATCCAGTGTTCTTCTTTAAGAAACACCGGTTCCTCCGGTTTTTTGTCAGGTAGTTTCTCTTTTTTGTCCGAAATAACTTCTTTTGGCATTTCGTCTATTGTAGGCATTTTCTTGTTAGTTAAATACTGCTGACCTATCCCTAAAAGGGTAGAGGTAAGCCAGTACAGGGTCAAACCAGAAGGCAGGCTGAAACTCATAAAGCCAATCATTAAGGGCATCATGATAGTCATCATCTTCTGGGTCTGTTGGGCAGAACCTCCGTCTTTGCCTGCAACAGCACCAATTGGAGAAGTCATCTTCTGCTGTAAATACATTGAACCGGCTACTAAAAAGGGCAATATGCCAAGGTATTGTATTCCAAAAATTCCACTGCCTGGCAATTGAATTAATTGTTCGGGTGCAGCTAAGCCTGCAACAATTTTGGGTACTCCCTCAACTATAATTTGAACTTGCCTGGGTATCCATAAAAAACTCCCAGCTATTTTGCCAGCACTATCTAAATATTCAAATTTCCTTAAAACCTGAAAGAGTAAAATCAATATGGGCATTTGAATTATCAAGGGCAAGCATCCGCTCATAGGATTAACTTTATGTTCCTTGTATAAAACCATTAATTCTTTATTTAATCTTTCCTTATCGTTCTTATATTTCTCCTGTGCCGCCTTCATTGAGGGCTGTATTTTCTGCATCTCCCGCATGGAAACCATCTGTTTTTGCATTAAGGGATATAGGATTACTCTGATAAGAACGGTCATTAAAATAATAGCAATACCGTAATTTTGGGTAAAGCTATATAAGAATACTATTATGTTGGCGAAAATGTCGCCTAAAGAGTTCCATAAATTAATCAAAATAATTTTGCTCCTTTACTGCCTTACTATTTTCTTTTATTTTCACTAAAAGATTCTTTCTTTTTATTCTCGCTAAATTTTTAATTATACTACTTGGGTTATATTTACCGAATCCTACTATAGAATTTAATCTCTTAGGGTTTAATTCCCCGCAGCTCTGCTGCGATCGATTAGTTTGCTTTAGAGAGTAATAGATACCCCGTAGCTCTGCTGCGGGGAGATTCATTATTCTTTTTTAGATTTATTTGTTTTTGAAATCTCTACCACTCAGTTCAACCTATTTTTAAACCTACCGATTACATAAATAGAGTGTTTTGTAATTAAACGATAGGTTCTTGATATCATTTAAAACAGAAGGATTAACGGCTTCAGCACCTAATTCAATACATCTTTGTGCACAGCGAAAATCACGCCAGCGTATATTTTCAACTCTTGGCCTGATGATAGCCACATTACTATCATTAGGGATAGAAACTATTTTATCTTGATTGTTTCCTGCAAATTTAAGAGCATTTCCAACAATATTAAAACCCGCGGGAATTATACGCTGAAACTTATTAGAAATTCCTTTAGGAAAAACAACACTATTTACATAAGGTATCTGACCAATATTTTGCAATATATACTTGGAATATCGTTTTAAGGCTATCAAGTAATTAGCATTATCAACTGAGGAGCTAACATCAACAGCAATTACTATATCAGCACCCATATCAAAAGCTGTTTGAATGGGCAGAGGATTAACCAGAACACCATCAACCAGCCATTGATTATCTATCTCTACCGGTGCAAAAATACCAGGAAATGCGGAACTGGCCAATATTGCTTTAGATACTGACCCTTTATTTATAAGAACCTCTTCTCCTGTTTCAATATCAGTAGCGACCACGGTTAAAGGAACTTTTAATTCAGAGAAATGTTTCTGCCGGGTAAGGACTGAAAAGAATCTCTCCAGTTTATTACCTGCAAATATCCCTTTAGGAGGGGCAACATCTATCATCTTTAGCAGTTTTATCCATCCGGTCTCAAGAGCTATCTTTTCCAACTCATAAATATTACGTCCCGCAGCATATCCAGCACCAACTATAGCTCCAAAACTTGTTCCCACAACAAGATCTATATGTATATCTGCTTCGTATAAAGCCTTAAGTACTCCTAAATGAGCGTATCCACGAGCTCCTCCGCTCCCCAGAACAAGTCCAATTTTGGTTGCTTTAGTATGCTGCAAATTTTTCCTCCTTTAATATATTTCTTTCATATAAGAATTTACTGTGTCTTCAAGAATTTTCTTATTTAATTTAATTTTTTTTGAACAAGAGATTGGCTTTCCGATCTTTACTTCAAGCTTATTTAATTTAGGAAATTTTGCTCCAAGTGGTAATACCTTATTAGCTCCCTTGATTGCCATAGGAATAATTTGGACATCTGCTTTTATTGCAAGATATGCAGCCCCGGCTTTGGCTGAAAAACTATCTTTTCCATTAGTAATTCTTCCTTCAGGAAAAATTCCCAAAACGCCGCCTGCCTGCAAGACTTTCATAGCTTCTTTTATTAGTTTAATATCACTGCCTTTGCCTTGAACAGGAATAGCCCCAACCCCTCGTAGAATATTACCCACAAGAGGCATTTTAAAAAGATAGGCAGCAGACATAAAGGTTACTTTAGGTTTAACAGACGATACAAGGACAAATCCATCTAATAAACTTGAATGATTTGCTACAATAACAAAAGGACCGGTCTTTGGTATATTTTCACTGCCGATTATTTTAAGCCTGAAAATCAATTTAAAAATAATCAAACTGAAATTTTTTATAATAATATATAACAAAATATGAACCCTCAAATGATGCCAAAATCCCCTATAAGTCCTAAATTACCCAAAAATTGTTTATACGCGTATTTTACTTTATGCTTAAAATTCTATTAAAAATTTACCCCTTCCTTCCTCCTCTTCGTTTTAAGAGGGAGAGGAAGGAGGTAGGGGTAAAAAAATTTTCCCACAGATTTTTTTACTTAATTTTCTTGGACAATTGCTCAATTTTATTGCCCAGCTCAT
>DMCY01000105.1:33512-42574 GCA_003451675.1 Candidatus Atribacteria bacterium | reverse complement strand
CTCCCTCTCTAAGGTAAAAAAGGTCATCTTCGGTGGAGATGGAGATTCCTGGATCACCTCGGGGATAAAAGATTACTTTAAAGTGATAGCCTCCCGCTTTAAGAAGAAAGGGATGAGCTGGAGTAAAACAGGAGCCCTGGCTCTCCTAAAGATAAAAGAGACCATCTTAAATGGAGAATGGGATAAGTGGTGGGAGACCGAAAGAGGACGAAATATTAAAGTAGGCAAATACAAACCACCTCTACCTGCTTCCTGCTTTAAGAAAGAGGCAGAGACTTCTCCTCTTATCGAGGTAACCATACCCGCTCTTTCCGGACCGGATCAGGGTAAACCCTGGGTAGGTGTTTTGCGTAAACTCACGGAAGCAGGATATTATTAATCAGTTAAAGAAAATATAAGAAAGAAGATTAAGATGTATTACTGTAACCTAAATAAAATAAGGACAATTATGCTTATTTACACAAACAATAAGCTATAACAAAACAAGGGGTAGGTCTACCCGAAACCAGGGAATATTTTTTCACCAAAGAAAACTACCCCCAAAGAGTTGACACAGACTTTCTTTAAATTTGATTTGATTAAAGAATAAAATAATTTTATAATTAATAGTAAGGAAAATATTTTATCTTTATAAAACATTTTTTTTGATCGGATAAACATAAGATATTCTAATCGTCGATTATTTTTTAAATAACAATTAGTAAAACAGCAGAAGGATTGTCTTAAAAATGATTAAAGTGTATAGAAATATCCTTTTTTCCGTAAGACCTAATTCGTATCTCGTGCAAACTAGCGTATAGCGTTTAGCGTAGAGCGTATACATTTGATTATATAGTTAGTTGGTTACCTGGTTAGTTAGTTAATTTAATTTGTATATCGTATATCGTATATCGTATATCGTATTTCGTATTTCGTAAGAAACTTAAACTCTATTTGCTATTTAATATTCTGAATCTTGGTTTCTGAATTCTGGCTTCTATTTTCTTTACAATATACGATATACGATATACGATATACGATATACGAAAATGTTTTGAAATATAGTTTTGCATTTTTAGTTTTAAACTTTTCGCTGTATAATGATAACGGAAACCTGAAAATTGTATTTAAAACTAACGACTAATCTAAAAAGGAAAAATCAAATGCCAATCTCTTTCAGTATTTTAGATATTATTGACATATTAATCATTGCTTTTATTTCTTATCACATAATTCTCTTAATCAAAGATACCCCGGCAGTACAATTAATCAAAGGTTTAGTTATTCTTTTTATTATTTCTTTTATTGCTGATCAGCTTGGCCTTAGAACTATTAATTGGCTTCTAAAAGGAGCCATGGCCATGATGGTCGTAGCCTTACCTATAATATTTCAACCAGAAATAAGAAAAGGATTGTTGAAGATGGGGAAAAGAGGATTTTTTATAAATACTTCCTTTTTACATAAGGATATTGATAAAAAAATTGAACAATTGATAAATGGATTGGTTATGGTAATGCCCATGCTTTCTAGTAAACATAAAGGAGCTTTGGTTGTCTTAGAGAGAGAGGTTGGTTTAAAAGATATTTTAGAGACCGGTATTATTTTAAATAGTGAATTTTCTCCCGAATTATTATATTCTATATTTATGCCCGACTCCCCTTTACATGATGGAGCTGTCATTATTAGGGGGAATAAGATAGCAGCGGCGAATTGTATTTTACCGCTAAGCGAGAGAATGGACATTAGTAAATCTTTAGGTACTCGACATAGGGCAGCTTTAGGGTTAAGTGAACAGACAGATGCTTTGGTAATTATAGTATCAGAAGAAACAGGAAATATATCCATCGCATTAGATGGAAAGATTACGCGACCTATGGAGCCTCAGGGGTTGAAAAAGATGCTAATGCATTTATACCAACCTAAGACAATCTCTGAATTTGGTTTTTGGCCGACAGAGGATGAGAAAAAATGAAAGAATTTAAAAATTGGTTATTAAAAAATATCGATATTAAATTACTCTCTTTATTTTTTGCAATTATTCTGTGGTTGTATATAGCAGGTGGGGAGAACCCAATAGTAGAGAATTTTATCGATATATCTCTTACCCAAAATAATCTCAGCGAGGACTTAGTGATAAAAGAGTTTCCTACAAATGTAAGTATTGGGATTAAAGGTCCCAAAAATATAATAAATAACATTTCTCCTAATCAAATTAGCGGGATAGTAAATTTTTCTGAAATTAGCAAAGAAGGCCTATATAAATTGAAGGTAGAAGTAACTGCCCCCAAAAGAACACAAATCACCAGAATTATTCCTTCAGAAATAAAAGTAGAAGTCGAAAGGATTTTAACTAAAGAGGTAGAAGTTGAATATAGTTTAATAGGGATTCCTGAAAAGGGTTTCTCTTTAGCTGATGAACCCCAATTTAATCCTCCTAAGGTTAAGATAATTGGTGCTCAGAGTGTATTAGAAAGTGTAAAACAGACAATTTGTGCCATTGATATTTCTGGAATAAAAGAAGATCTAAATAAAAAAATAAAAGTAAGAGCAGTTGATGTAAATGGAAATGATATTAAAGAAGTAAAGATTGAACCCGATATAGTGGAAGTGTCAATTTTTCTGACACGTAGGTATCCAGAGAAGCGATTAGTGGTAAAGCCAAAAATAGTCGGAAAACCAGCTCCAGGTTATTATATCTCTGAAATATTATCTAGTCCCGATGAAATAAAGATTTTTGGTAACTACTCTAAAATAAACAGTATTGAGTTTTTGGAGACCATTCCCATCGATGTAAGCGGAATTACTAAAACATTATCAGTAAAAGTTCCTCCTACTTTAGATGAAGGATTAAATATAGCAGAGGGTGAGGTTGAACTAATAGAGGTAGCCATACAAGTTAAGGAAGCCATAATTGATAAAACTCTAAAAAATATTCCAGTTTTACCCCAAAATATATCTCCCTTTGTATCTTGTGAAATAAGACCAGAGACAGTTGATATAACTGTTGAAGGGAAAAATGTTTTAGTCGATAAATTAAAAACAGAAGATATAAAAGCTTTTGTGAAGTTTATGGATAATTTTAAGGTAGAGCAGAAGGTGAAAGTTCAAGCAGATCTTCCCGAAGGGATTTCTTTAATTAAGATTGAACCAAAAGAAGTAACAGTATTGATTAATAAATAGAATTTATAAATTTACCAATTGTCCAATTAAAGATATAAGCTGCAGGTTGCAAATTAGGAGTTTCAAGTTTGGAAAAAAGAAGTAGGTCGTATTGCATACGCCAATAAAAAAAATGGCAAAACCATAGAGATGTATAAAAATTTAATGTAGGGATTCGATTCATCGAAACCGCAAAAAAAATTACCAAAATTCCCGAGACGGATAAATTCAACCCCTACACCAAATTTGTGGGAATAAAATAAAACACAATAAACTGTAAAAAATAGACCGTTAACCAAAAGCTTACATATAATACTAACGACTAAATCAATTGGTGTATTGGCGAATTAGTTAATTGGTCAATTGATATCGAGGTAATTTATGAAAAAATTATTTGGAACAGACGGGATAAGAGGGATTGCCAATAGGGAACCTATGACCGCCGAGGTTGCCTTTCATATAGGAAGAGCTGGAGCATATTTATTCAAAGATGAGATCAATCCTAAGATATTAATCGGTAGAGATACGCGAATTTCGGGGGATATGTTAGAAGCTGCTTTAATAGCAGGGATATGTTCAATGGGTGTAAATGTCTTAAGAGTGGGAATAATGCCTACTCCCGTAGTGGCTTACCTAACCAGAGCTTATAATGCTAATTGCGGTATAGTGATTTCTGCTTCCCATAATTCCTTCGATCACAATGGCATTAAATATATTAGAGGGGATGGTTTTAAATTTACTGATTCAGAAGAAGAAGAGATAGAGAGAATATATTTTAAAAATCATTCAAAAGATGAATGGCCTACCGAAAAAAATATTGGCAGATTAAAAGAATTATCTGAAGCAGAAGAAAAATATATTGATTACATTAAAAGCACTCTTCCTTCAAAATTTACTCTCAAGGGATACAAAATCGTTTTAGATTGTGCCAATGGTGCATCTTACCTAATTACCCCTCGTGTTTTTAAAGAATTAGGAGCCGAGATAATTACCATAAACGATAAACCTAACGGTATTAATATAAATTATAATTGTGGTTCGGTACATCCTACTTCTTTGAGAAAAGAAGTTTTAAGACAAAAGGCAGATTTAGGTTTTTCTTATGATGGAGATGCAGATAGGGTTATCGCCGTAGACGAAAAGGGAAACATTGTAGATGGAGATCAAATAATGGCAATTTGTGCTTTAAATCTTATCAAGAAAGCCCAGTTACCCAATAAAACAGTAGTAACTACCTTAATGAGTAATATTGGCTTTAATAGGGCTATAGAAAAAGCAGGAGGAAAAGTTATTAAGGCCAATATCGGGGATCGTTATGTATTGGAAATGATGAAGAAAGTTAAGACAGTATTGGGAGGGGAACAATCAGGTCATGTTATTTTTTCGCAATATAGTACTACTGGGGATGGATTGTTAACTTCTCTACAACTTATGAAGGTTCTTCAGGAAGAAGAAAAACACCTATCTAATTTGGCTTCAGTAATGGAAAAATATCCTCAGATTATTTTGAATTATGAGGTTAAAGATAAAGAACGATTCTTTAAAAATATTTGCATAAAAAAATTTATTAAAGAAATAGAAAAGGAACTTGACGGGAAAGGTAGAATTTTTGTTCGAGCTTCTGGTACTGAACCATTAATTAGGATATTATTAGAAGGAGAAGATAAAAATAAATTAGAGAAAATTTCTCAGGATTTAAGAGAGGTAATTGAAAAGGAAGATATATAAATAAGTATATCGTATATCGTATTGCGTATATCGCAATCTAACGTATAGCGTATTTAATTAGTTGGTTATTTGGTTAACTAATGGATTAATATTAAACCAGCTAACCATTAAGGGAGGTGATAAAAGAAATACATATTCATAAAATTGAATACAAGCGCCAGAACTTACTCAATTTGAAGGGCTAAGTGTTTTGATAAGGTAAGTTGACGAGGAAGGAGTTTATCGAAAATTCGGCGGATGCTCCTGGGTTGGCCAGACCCTTAGAAAACCTGTAAAACTTGTGAGTAATTGCAAGGACAGAGAGGTTTTTATGGCAAAATAAATCCATTCTTAAGTATTCTCACAAAGGTTTTTCTATTCCAGTACAGACAGTTTTTTCAAAAGATAACGCAAAGCTAAAAGAGCAAAGTATAAAACTAAAACTCAAAATTATGAAAAAAGTTTTAAATTTTGAGTTATAGTTTTTAGTTTTATACTTTAAACCTTAAGTTTTAGCTATGTATATAATACAATTACTTAAAAAAGTTCTTAGATATCAAGGTATTTATTGTAGAAGTAGAAACAATGGAGAACCCTATTATCTTTCTTAATGGATTGGTAATAGGGTATTTATTTTTTTGAAATAGTTTTAATATTTTACAAAGAGAAAGGAAAGAAAAATGTGTGGAATTATAGGATACATTGGTTTAAAAGAAGCAGTACCAGTTTTAATGTCTGGATTAAAGAAATTAGAATATCGGGGATATGATTCTGCAGGTATTGCTGTATTAAAGGATAATAAAATTCAAATAAAAAAATGCAAAGGAAAGGTAGCTAAATTAGAAAATTTATTAGAAAAAGGTGCCCCAAAAGGTAATATAGGATTAGGACACACTAGATGGGCTACCCACGGGAGACCTAACAATATAAATGCGCATCCTCACAATGGATGTAATTCAGAGGTAGTGGTAGTGCATAACGGAATTATAGAGAACTATACACTCTTAAGAGAAAGATTAATTTCCGAAGGGCACAATTTTGTATCTGAAACAGATACCGAAGTTCTCCCCCATTTAATAGAAAGTAATTATCAGGATGATTTAACTTTAGCAGTAAAAGAATCTATAAAAGAAATAGAAGGGTCTTATGCTATCGGAGTTATTTCTACTCGTGATCCGGGGAAAGTTGTCGCTTCACGTTGCGGGAGCCCTTTGATTATCGGAATAGGAGAAGGAGAGATGTTTTTAGCTTCTGATATTCCCGCTTTGCTTAGTTATACTAATAGAGTAATATTTTTAGAGGAAAAGGAGATTGCTACTATAACTAAAGATGGAGTAGAGATAATCGATTCCGAAGGTAAGATTTTACAGAAAAAAGTAATAAATATTGATTGGAATGAAGAGATGACAGAAAAGAGTGGATATAAACATTTTATGTTAAAAGAAATTTTTCAAGAAACTATGGTGATCCGTAATAATTTAGAAGATAGAATTAATCTATCTACAAAAACACTGGAACTTAACGACCTATCTCTTCCTTTAAATAAGATGAAAGAAATAGAAAGGATATTTATTTTGGCTTGCGGGTCTTCTTATTATACTGCTTTAGCAGGTAAATATATTTTTGAGGAGTTAACCGGTATTCCGGCAGAGGTGGATTATAGTTCTGAATTTAGATACAGAAAAATATTACTGGGTAAAAAAGATCTAGCCATTCTGATATCTCAATCAGGAGAAACTGCAGATACCATAGCTGCTTTAAGAGCTTGCCGGGAAGCTGGTTCTTACGTATTGGCTCTTACCAATGTAAGGGGAAGCACTATCAGTCGGGAAGCAGATAGTGTAATGTATATTAAAGCAGGGCCGGAAATAGGTGTGGCTACCACAAAAGCTTTTGTTGGTCAATTAATGTGCCTTTACATACTATCTCTCTATTTTGCTCAAGTTAGGGAGACTCTTGATTCGTCGGAGATTAATAAAATAATTTCCGAGTTAATAAAGATTCCTCAAATGGTCGAGATTATTTTACTCAAAGACCCAGAGATTATTAAATTAAGTGAAGAATTTCATAAATATCATAATTTTCTTTATCTGGGGCGAGGGATTAATTACCCTATTGTTTTAGAGGGGGCTTTAAAGCTTAAAGAGATTTCTTATATTCACGCTGAAGGTTATCCAGCAGGAGAAATGAAACACGGCCCCATTGCTCTTTTAGATAAGACTTTCCCGGTAGTAGTAATCGTACCTCGGGATAAGGTTTATACTAAAGTTATTAATAATATAAAGGAAGTTAAAGCTCGAGACACTCTGGTATTAGCGATTGCTACAGAAGGTGATAAAGAAATTATCAATATAGTAGATAGGGTATTTTATATTCCTAAAATTTCGGATGTACTATATCCTATCTTATCGGCTATACCTTTACAATTATTTGCGTATCACATTGCTGACAGATTGGGATGTGATGTAGATAAACCGAGAAATTTAGCTAAAAGTGTTACTGTGGAGTAAAAAGTTGATTATTTTAGAAATATAAAAATATTTTGTAAAATTAAAGAGAAAAAAGTATAATTGTAAAAATATATTTAAAAAAATTTTAAGGAGAGGAAGTTGTAAATGAAAAAGATGACCAAAGAAATGATTTTAAATAAGGCTAAGGAGTTAAATATAAAATTTATCAGATTGCGATTTACCGATATTCTGGGAATGCCCAAGAATGTGGAAATTCCGGTTAGAGAGTTTGAAAAGGCCCTTGATGGGAAGATAATGTTTGATGGTTCTTCTATCCAGGGTTTTGTCCGGATTGAGGAATCAGATATGTATTTAAAACCAGATTACTCCACCTTTACAGTAAATCCCTGGGAAGAGGAAAAAGATGTAGCCAGAATTACCTGTGATGTTTATAATCCTGATGGTTCACCTTTTGATGGTTGCCCTAGAAATAATTTAAAAAGAGTATTAAAAGAGGTGGAAGAGATGGGATATTCTACCAATCTTGGACCAGAAGTAGAATTCTTTTTATTTTTTAGAAATCAAGAAGGTAAAGCGACTACCAATACCCATGATCAAGGTGGATATTTCGACCTTTTACCCGTTGATTTAGGAGAAGAGGCAAGAAGGGATATGGTAGTAGCTTTGGAAAAATTAGGGTTTGAAATCGAAGCCGCACATCACGAAGTTGCACCCGGTCAACACGAGATTGATTTCAGGTATTGTGATGCTCTTACGGCTGCCGATAGAATAATGACTTTAAAACTTACCGGCAAAACTATAGCCTTAAAACACAATTTACACGTTACCTTTATGCCCAAGCCTATCTTTGGGATAAATGGATCGGGGATGCACACCCATTTATCCTTATTTAAAAATGCTGATAACATATTTTATGATCCGAATGGTAAATATCAATTGAGCAAGGAAGCGCTATATTTTATCGGTGGATTATTGAAACATGCCAAAGGCTTTACTGCCATTACTAATCCTTTAGTAAATTCTTATAAGAGGTTAACTCCTGGTTACGAAGCGCCGGTATATATTGCCTGGTCAGAGAGAAATCGCAGCCCTTTAGTCAGGGTGCCCGCAGCCAGAGGAGTAGGTACCAGAGCAGAACTGAGAAGTCCTGACCCATCCTGTAACCCTTACTTAGCTTTTGCAGTAATGCTAAAAGCAGGAATAGATGGAATTAAAAATAAGATTGATCCGGGAGAGCCGGTGAGTCAAAATATTTATACTATGAGCAAAGAAGAGAAGAAATCTTTAGGCATTGAAAATTTACCTTCTACCTTAAATGAAGCTTTATTAGAATTAGATAAGGACGAAGTAGTAAAATCTGCTTTAACTGATCATATATTAAGAAATTATATTGAAGCCAAGAGAGAAGAATGGGAAAACTATCGAATAAGAGTTCACCAGTGGGAATTGGATAGATATTTGACAATTTATTGATTAATAGCGTATAGCGTATAGGAAGATAGAGCGTGGAGTGTCTAGCGTGTAGCGTATAGAATCAGTTAGCTGGTTAAGAAAAAAGAAGAAAGAAGCCATATTAGTATATAGTATCGAGTATATAGTATATAGTGAAGATGGTTAGCCAGTTTACCGGTTACCCGAAACAAATTCGTATTTCGTATCTCGTGAAGAAAATAGAACTTAAAATGTTAGTCAGTTAGTTATTTGTTTATGTGGTAAGCTGCGTAACTAAGTAACCAACTAACTAA
>DMCY01000105.1:0-33410 GCA_003451675.1 Candidatus Atribacteria bacterium | reverse complement strand
AAGTAACCAACTAACTAAGTAACTAACTAACCAATTACAGGGAGGTTTTACTTTTGCAAACTTTACCAGGATATAAGAACTGTTTTGTCTGTGGAAAAGACAATCCTATCGGTTTAAACATAGCTTTTTTTAGAGATCAAGATAAAATTAAAGCAGAGTTTATTCCCGAGTCGAAACACCAAGGTTTTAAAGGAATTGTCCATGGAGGAATATTGTTTTCTATTTTAGATGAAATAATGGGCAGAACCGCAATCATAACTAAGGATGTTATGACTATGACCGTAGAAGTAAACATAAAATACAGAAAAAAAGCCCTGGTAGATGAAAAGATTATCTTTACCGCTCAGATGACTAAAGATTTAGGCAGGATGATTGAGGCCCAAGCAGAAGCTCGTTCAGAAAATGGCACTTTATTAACCGAGGCAAAGGGGAAATTTATAGTTATATCTAAAGAGATGCAGAGAGAAGTAGAAGAATATATGTAATACTAATCTTAAATTAATTTAATTGTATAGGAATTTCCTTTTTCTGTAAGCCCTAATTCGTATCTCGTATATCGTTACCTGGTTAGCTAGTTGAAGAATTAATACTAACCAACAAACCAGGTAACTAGCTAACTAAATACGACTAATTTAAGGATATTTTACTAAAATTATTTTAATAATGAGTGGGAACAAACGATGTTTTTTGCTAAATTATTAATATTATTCATAATAGTTCCAGTAACAGAACTATACATTCTAATTGAAGTGGGGAAGAAGATAGGGAGTCTAACTACAATTGGCATAATCATCTTAACCGGGATAATTGGAGCATACCTGGTAAAAGGCCAAGGTTTTATGATTTTAAGGAAGATTCAGAATGATTTGAATGAGGGAATCATGCCAGGGGATAGCTTAATTCAGGGAGCAATTATTCTGGCCGGAGGGATATTGCTTCTTACTCCCGGCTTTGTTACAGATATAGTAGGTTTTATTTTTTTAATACCCATTAGCAGAAAATTAGTTAAAAAATATTTATTGAAATGGCTAAAAGGAAAGGTAAAAGAGGGGAATATTTCTTACAGAGAATTTTAAAATACTTATTTACTGATAACCGTAAAATTAAAAAATCGCTAGCAAAGGGGAATAATATTCTTGATTATAGGTTGTGGAATAGATTTAGTTAAAATAGAAAGAATAGAAAAAATAATTAAAAGATGGGGAAATAATTTTAGCTCCAGGATATTTACTTCCTTAGAACAGAAATATTGTGAGAAAAAGGGCAATAAATATCATTCTTATGCAGGTAAATTTGCTGCAAAAGAAGCCTTTTTGAAAGCATTGGGTTTGGGCTTAAGAGGGGTTAATTGGAAAGATATTGAAGTACTTAATAACAAACTTGGTCAGCCCGTAATCAAGCTCACAGGAAAATTAAAAGAAATTACTTTTGAAAAAGATATTGATAGATATTTTTTAACTATCTCTCATACAAAAGAATATGCTATTGCCCAAGTAATCCTGGAAAGCCTACTTGATAAGTGAAAATTACTAAACTGTTTCGTACCTATTTAGTTAGCTAGTGCTAAGTTAAATAAAGTATGTTATATTTCTTGAGATTGCTTCGTCGCTTTGCTCCTCGCAATGACACCCGGTATTTTGTCATTGCGAGCGTTAGCGAAGCAATCTCAAAACTATCTTACCTTGGTTAACTTAGCACTAGTTATCCGGTTACCCGGAACAAATTCGTATCTTGTATCTCGTTAAAAATTAGTTAGCTAGTTAGTTGGTTACCTGGTTAGTTAGTTAAGAAAAACAAAAACTAATTCCTTATTTAAAAACAAACAATTAAAAGCTAGGAACTAACTACTAGAATTAACTGGCCAACTAGTAAATCGGGTAACTGGGTAATTAATATAATTGGGCAATTGGTCAATAGGTAAATTGATCAATTATTTTAAAAGGGAGGAATTTTATGAAAGTAGTTACTAATCAACAGATGAAGGAAATTGATAGAAAAGCAATAGAAGAATATGGTATATCTGGTCTTACTTTAATGGAAAATGCTGGATTAAGAATATTTCAAAGTCTGAAAAATATTTATCCTGATTTAAGATTAAAAAAGATTGCCATCTTTGCTGGATCGGGCAATAATGGGGGAGATGGTTTTGTAGTTGCCCGCCATCTTTATAATTATGGAGCGAAAGTGAAAGTATTTCTCCTCGCCCCTTTTAATAAAATTAAAGGTGAAGCAGGAGAAAATTTAAATACCATTAATAAAATGGGAGTTGAATTAATCGAGACAGAAATCACGAAACTCGAAGAAATACAAAGAACCATACAAAATTCTGATTTAATTATCGATGCCATATTAGGAACCGGATTGCAAGGGAAGGTAACTGGTTTAAAAGCTAAGATAATAGATTTGACTAATATTGCTAACAAAGAAGTAGTTGCAATTGATGTTCCTTCTGGTTTAGATACGGATACAGGAAAGATTGAAGGACCATGCATCAAGGCAACTCATACTATTACTTTAGCCTTACCAAAAATTGGTTTATTGATTTTTCCTGGAGCAAGCTATGCAGGAAAGGTAACGGTGGAAGACATTAGTATACCCTCTTATCTTCTAAAAAATAATAAAATAAAGACTAATATGGTAACCAAAGAGATAGTCAAATCACTTCTACCTTTTCGTGCAACTTATTCCCACAAAGGTTCTTTCGGCAAAGTCTTAATCTTAGCTGGTTCGATTGGCATGACTGGAGCAGCATATCTAGCCAGTGAAGCAGCTATGAGAAGTGGAGCAGGCATTGTGGTATTAGGAATTCCTCGAAGTTTGAATCCAATAATGGAAGTAAAATTAACTGAAGTTATGACTCTTCCTCTTGCCGAAACGGAGAAACAGTCTTTAGGAGAAGAAGCAGAAGAAACAATTTTAAAATTAATGGAAAATTATTCTGTATTAGGGATAGGCCCTGGTATTTCCCGACAAGCAGAGACTCAAAGATTAGTAAGAAAGATTATAGAAAAGTCTAATATCCCTTTGGTTATTGATGCTGATGCAATATATGCCTTAAGTGAGGACTCTACCATATTGAAAAAGACTAAAACTCCTCTGGTGATTACTCCCCATCCTGGGGAAGTAGCTAAGCTAACAAATAAGGATATAGATTATATTTTAAATAATCAATTAGATATCACCAGAGAAATTGCTCAAAAATTTGGAATTGTAGTAGTTTTAAAGGGAGCTAGAACAATAATTGCCAATAAAGAAGGAGAAGCCTATATCAATGTTGGTGATAATTCGGGAATGGCTACCGGAGGTTCGGGGGATGTTCTGACTGGAATAATTTGTAGCCTGATAGCTCAGGGTGCTGATAATTTTTCTGCAGCAATAACCGGAGTTTACATCCATAGTCTGGCTGGCGATTTAGCCCGAGACATCAAAGGAGAAAGAGGTATGATAGCCGGTGATATCTTATCACAAATACCCCGGGCTTTTTTGAATATAGAAGGCACAGTAATAAGTAATGAGTGAAGATAAGTATTGCATAATAGTGTAGAACGTATATGATAATTAGTATATAGTGAAGATGGTTGCTCGGTTATCCAGTTGGAGAATTAAAATCAAGTTAGTTATCTTGCTTAAGGAAAGGGAGCCAGGGGACAGAATTCAAATTTAAATCTTATATTTCATTATTTTATCTTATTTTTAGCACATAGCTTTTAGCAATTTGCGTATAGAATTAGTTAATCAGTAGTTTAGTTAATGAGTTAGCGTTTAACAAATTAACCAATTAACCAAATTTGCAATATAATATACGAAATATAAAAAGGGGAAAATAAAATGCAAAAGTTATTAGGCCCTACCTGGGTAGAAATAAATCTTGATGCAATTGCCCAAAATGTAAGAAATATTAAAAAATTAATAGGTAAAAAAAAAGAATTAATGGCGGTAGCTAAGGGGAATGCCTATGGACATGATATTTCGGAGGTTTCGTCAGTAGTTTTAAGAAACGGAGCTAGCAGACTGGCGGTTGCTCGTTTAGAAGAAGGCATTTTTCTCCGCAAAGCCGGCATTACTGTTCCTATTTTAATCCTTGGTTTAACTTTGAAACAACAAGCAGAATTGTTGGTATCGTATAGTATAACTCCTACGGTGAGTGAATATGGAATGATAGAAAAGCTTTCTGAGTCAGCATTTAAAAAGGATAAAAAAGTTAAAGTTCACATCAAAGTAGATACCGGTATGGGAAGAATAGGGATTTTCCCTAATCACGTTTTAGACTTTATCAAAAAAGTAAAGGCTTTGGGAAATGTGGAAATAGAAGGCATTTTTACCCATTTTTCAGTTGCTGACGAGAAAGACAAGACTTACACTGAAAAACAATTTAGAAAATTTATGGGAGTTTTAACTGATTTAGAAAAAGAAGGAATAAGAATTCCGGTAAAACATGTAGGAAATAGTGCTACCCTTCTTGATTTACCTCATATGTGGTTAGATTTGGTAAGGCCGGGGATTTCTATATACGGACTGTACCCCTCTACAGAGGTACAGAAGACTGTGAAGCTGATTCCGGCCCATAGTTTTAAAACTCGAATAGTTTTTTTAAAAGAATTATCTGCGGGAGAATCTATCAGTTATGGCCGAACTTATACTACCAACCGAAAAATAACAAAAGTTGCTTCCTTGCCAGTTGGTTATGCTGATGGTTACAACCGGCTTCTTTCTAATCAAGGAGAGGTTTTAGTGAGAGGAAGGCGTTTTCCTATAATCGGGCGGATATGTATGGACCAGTGCATGATAGATGTTAGCAGTCTTCTCGAAGTGAAAATAGGTGACGAAGTGGTACTTTGGGGAAGACAGGGACAGGAAAAAATAACCGTAGAAGAAATAGCAGAAAAAATTGGAACTATTAATTACGAAATTGTCCATATGCCTGACAAAAAACGAGTTCCTAAATTATTTATTAAGGATGGAAAACCTTATAAAATTAAGAGTATGTTAGGTGAAAGATTATTATAGCAGATAAAATTAGTTAGTTGGTTAATTAGTTACCTTGTTAACTGGTTAAGAAGATAGAAGCCAAATTCGTATCTTGTATCTAACAAAGAAGTCAGTAGTCAGAAGCCAGAATTCAGAATGAAAAGAGTAGAATCTACAAAAGCGGGAATCTATAAAAATAAAGCGTTATTACGAGGAATATAACGACGAAGTAATCTTGTCTAAAAACGAAAAACGCAATACTATAAAACCAGTTTTTTATCTTAAATCTGTTTTCTTAACCAGCTAACTAGATAACTAAATCAATTGGTCAATTGGAGAATTGGTGAACAGATTAAAATGAATTTAACTATTATTACTAAAAGTCCTGAAAAAACGAAAAATTTAGGGAAAGAGGTAAGCAAATTAGCAAAATCCGGAGATTTATTAGCTTTCTACGGTGAACTGGGTGCAGGTAAAACCTGTTTCATTCAAGGAATATCTCAGGGGTTAGAAGTAAAAGATTATGTCACCAGCCCTTCTTTTACTATTATAAATGAATATCAAGGCAAAATTCCTATCTATCATTTTGACTTATTTCGACTTGATAATGCGGAAGAAATTTTAGAATTGGGTTACGAGGAATATTTTTATGGAGAAGGTTTGACAGTTATTGAGTGGGCTGAGAAGATTGAACAGCTTTTACCCAAAGAACATCTAAAGATTGACATCAAATTTAAAGATCGCTATCAAAGAACAATTTCTTTTATTCCTCAAGGGGATAGATTTGATAAATTTTTAAAGGAGCTAAGCAGAATTGAAAATTTTAGGGATTGATACTTCTACTAAATTTTGTAATTTAGGTTTAATTGAAGATAAGGATATTCTTATAGAGTATACTATTAATGGTTTAAAGAAGAAACACTCTTCCATTTTAGTACCTGCTATAAAAGACTTGTTAAAAACGATAGACTTAAAAATGGAAGAAATTAACGGTATTGCGGTTTCTATAGGTCCAGGTTCTTTTACCGGACTCCGCATTGGCTTATGTGTAGCAAAGGGGTTATGTTACGCTCGTTCATTGCCTTTATTAGGAGTTCCTACCTTAGATGCCATGGCATTCTCCTTAAAAGAAATTCCCTATTTAATATGTCCCGTTTTAAAATCTAAGAAAGATGAAATATATAATGTGGTATTTCGGGGAGGGAATAGCTTGCATAGGGTTATGGATTATAAATGTGAAGATATTCAAAGTCTGCTTGTTCGGCTCTCTCCCTTAAAAGAAAAGATAATCTTCTTAGGAGATGGAATAAAAAAATACCGGGATATTATTAAGGAAAAAATAGGTAAAGATGCTTTGTTTATCGATTCACAGTTAAATTTACCAGTGGCTACTAATATTGCTTTTTTAGGTTTAAATAAGCTTAAGAAAGGGGAAGAAGATAATATCTCTACACTTACTCCTTTTTATCTGAGGAAGTCTGAAGCTGAAATTATTTGGGAGAAAAAATATAAGAGATGAGTGATGAGTGAACAGTTTCGGGTAACAGGTTGCGAGTTTATTTAGTTACCCAGTTAACCGATTTACCAGTTAAAATCAGAACCCTTAACCAGGTACCATATAGCTAATTCTTCATGAGATACGAGATGCACTTTTATTCTGGCTAACTAGCTAACCAAATTAACTGGTCAATTCTTATATTTGTATTGTTTTTAATTGGTCAATTGGCTAATCGGTGAATTGGTCAATTAATAAATTAGTGTATTCTATGCAGAAAGGGAAAGAAATAAATGTCAGATTTAATAATGGGAATTGAAACTTCTTGTGACGAAACAGCAGCTGCTATTGTGGAAGATGGGAAAAAGATTATTTCGAACGTGGTGGCTTCCCAGATTAGCATTCATCAAAAATATGGAGGAGTGGTTCCTGAAATAGCCTCACGTAAACATATGGAGTATATTATTCCGGTAATTGACAAAGCCTTAGACGAATCAGGGACAAAGATTACTGATTTATCTGCAATAGCAGTAACTTATGGCCCAGGCTTAATAGGTTCACTGTTAGTGGGATTATCTGTCGCAAAAGCCATAGCTTATGCAAAAAATATACCACTTATCGGGGTAAATCACCTTGAAGCTCACATTTATGCAAATTTTTTAGAACATAATGAGATAAAACCCCCCTTTATTTGTTTAATTGTTTCAGGTGGGCATACATCTTTGGTATATATAAAATATTTTGGAGAATATAAATTATTAGGCCAGACCAAAGATGACGCAGCAGGAGAGGTTTTCGATAAAATAGCAAAGATTTTAAACTTAGGTTACCCCGGTGGTCCTATCACCGAAAAATTAGCTAAAGAAGGAGATCCTTCCTCAATCCAATTTCCTCGCCCTATTTTAAATGATAAAAGTTATGATTTTAGTTTTAGCGGTCTTAAAACCGCAGTAATTTACCATATAAAAGAATTAAAAAAAGAGAATAAAAATATACCTGTTAGCGATATATTAGCTTCTTTCCAACAAGCAGTAACCGATGTTTTGGTAGAAAAGACTATAAAGGCAGCTTTAAAGTTTAAAACTAAACAGATTATTTTAGCTGGTGGAGTTGCTGCCAATAGCTCTTTAAGAAAAGAGGTTAAAGAAAAAGCAAATTTATTAAATATTAAGGTTTTCTACCCTTCAATTTCTTTGTGTACAGATAATGCAGCTATGATAGCTTCGGCAGGATATTATAAATTTAAAGAAAACAAAAAATCATCTTTGAACTTAGATGCGGTTTCACGATTAGCATTAGTGAGAAATAACTATTAAATAGAAAAAAAAAGTAATAGATAGCCTATAATCGTAGAATATTGCGGAAAATAGCTAAATATAGCCGATAATAAGGTTTGCTTTTCCAGGGAAGTTTTTATACTATATATAAGGTAATTTTAGCACTCTTACTATGAGAGTGCTAATTAATTTATAAAATATAAATATTAATTAAAGGAGGTTACTGAGCATGAACGTTAAGGAATTAAAACCACTAGGAGATCGGGTACTGATAAAACCTGTATTCGAAGAAGAGAAGAGTAAAGGAGGAATTCTTCTTCCTGATACCGTTTCCAAGGAAAAGCCTCAGGTAGGAGAAATATTGGCAGTTGGACCCGGCAGCACTAACAAAGAAGGGAAAATAATTCCTATGACTGTTAAAAAAGGAGATAAAGTAGTGTATGCAAAATATTCTGGAACAGACATCAAAGGTGACAATGATGAAGATTATCTCATTCTGAGCGAAAAAGATATTTTAGCAATCGTTGAATAATCAAATATAAACTTTTAGATTAAAATTAATTTAAAAAATAATTTAGTTTTTGAAAGAAAAAATATAAAGAGGTTAGATATAAAAGGAGGATAAATAAATGGCAAAACAATTTTTGTTTGATGAAGATGCAAGAAGAGCCTTAGAAAAAGGCGCTAAAATCTTATCTGATAGTGTAAGAATTACCTTGGGGCCCAAGGGAAGAAATGTAGTTTTAGATAAAAAATTTGGTTCCCCCACCATCACTAATGATGGGGTTACTATTGCTCGAGAAATTGATGTTGAAGAACCTTTTGAAAATATGGGTGCTCAGTTTGTTAAAGAAGTAGCTACTAAGACTAACGATATCGCTGGAGATGGAACGACTACTGCGACAGTTTTAGCCCAAGAAATTATTCATGAAGGCTTAAGAAATGTAGCAGCAGGGGCAAATCCCATTATGGTAAAGAGAGGAATTGATAAAGCAGTAAATGAGGCAGTTAAAGAGATTAAAAAATTAAGTATAGAAGTCAGTGACAAAGAGTCTGTAGCTAATGTAGCTTCAATTTCAGCTGCTGATAGGGAAATTGGAAATATAATTGCAGATGCTATGGAAAAAGTAGGGAAAGATGGAGTAATTACGGTTGAAGAGTCCAAGACCTTAGGAACTACATTAGAAGTAGTAGAGGGGATGCAATTTGATAAAGGATATATTTCCCCTTATATGGTAACTGATGCAGAGAGAATGGAGGCTGTTCTCGATGATCCTTATATCTTAATAACTGATTCCAAGATAAGCAATATGAAAGGTTTATTGCCTATTTTAGAGAAAATTGCTCAGACGAGCAAGCCATTACTTATTATCGCTGAGGATGTCGAAGGAGAAGCTTTAGCTACTTTAGTAGTAAATAAAATTCGGGGAACACTAAATTGTGTTGCTGTGAAGGCTCCGGGTTTTGGAGATAGAAGAAAAGAGATGTTAGCTGATATTGCAGTGGTTACTGGAGGCCAAGTAATTTCCGAGGAATTAGGTCTTAAATTAGAAAATACAGAAATAAAAATGTTAGGGTCTGCTCATCAAGTGAAAGTAAACAAAGAAGAGACGATTATTGTAGATGGAAAAGGGGATACTGCAGAAATTAAGAAACGCGAGGCTCAAATTAGGGTTCAGATTGAAGAAACTACCTCCGATTATGATCGTGAAAAACTACAAGAGAGATTAGGGAAGATGGTTGGTGGAGTAGCAGTTATAAAAGTAGGAGCTGCTACTGAAACTGAACTTAAAGAGAAGAAACATCGAGTTGAAGATGCCCTATCTGCAACTAAAGCAGCGGTGGAAGAAGGAATTGTTGCTGGCGGTGGAACTGCTCTGGTAAACATTATTCCAGCATTGGAAGATATGAAATTAGAAGGTGATCAGAAGATCGGAGCAGAAATTATCATAAAATCCTTAGAAGCTCCAACAAAACAGATTGCTATGAATGCTGGTTATGAAGGTTCAGTGATTGTGGAGAAATTAAAAAGTAAAGAAAAGGGAGTCGGTTTTGATGCTACAACCGGTGAATTTGCCGATATGGTAAAAGCAGGTATTGTTGACCCGGTTAAGGTTACCAGATCTGCCTTACAAAATGCAGCCAGCATAGGTGGAATGATTCTTACTACCGAATGTTTAATTACTGATAAACCTGAAGAAAAGAAAGATATGCCGGCTATGCCTCCAGGAGGAGGAATGCCAGGTGGAATGGGTGGAATGTATTAAGTAAGTAAAGCAAAGCAAGCGAATATTTATATAAAAAAGCCTCTATACCAGAAGAGAAAAAAGGTATAGAGGCTTTTTCTTTGGTATGATTAGATAATTAAAGGTTATGTATCTACTTACTCCTCATCTAAGTGTTTATCCTAAAAGCTCTGGGTTAGAGAAGTATTCTTTTGCTTCTTTAGCCATTACACCACTTAAAAAGATTAGACCGATTAAGTTAGGAATGGCCATTGCTCCATTAAGGGCATCAGTAAGCAACCAAACAAAAGGAACTTTTACTACAGCGCCTAAAAAGGCAACTATAACAAATAGCCAGGCATAAGGTTTAACCACAACAGGTCCAAATATATAACGGGAACATTGTTGACCATAGTAACACCAGGTAATAATAGTAGAGTAACCAAACAATAGGGAACCAATGGCAACAATTGGTCCTCCTACTCCCCCTAACACAGAACCAAAGGCATGAGCAGTAAGGGCAGTACTGGTAAGGCCAGTTTCCAAAGATTTTGTCATAACAATAACAATACCGGTCATAGAACAAATAATCAGAGTATCAATCATAACTCCTACCATAGCAATACTTCCTTGACGGACCGGATGTTTGGTCTGGGCAACAGCATGAGCTATACTTGCACTTCCTAAACCAGCTTCGTTAGAGAATATTCCTCTTGCTACTCCAAATCTCATAGCTTGAGCCACAGTAGCCCCGGCAAATCCACCGAAGGCAGCCCTTCCGGTGAAGGCAGATCTAAATATTTCTCCAATCGCCCAGGGGAGAAGGTTGATTTTAGCGATAATGATAATTAATGCCCCGACAATATAAAAGACAGCCATAAAAGGAACTAATTTTTCAGTAACTTCACCTATACGCTTAATTCCTCCTACTACAACTATCCATACTAAAAAGGTTATTACAAGACCGGTTACTACTACTGGTATTTTAAAAACACTATTACCAACCAGAGCCATAGAATTTGTTTGGACACAATCTCCAATACCAAAGGCACAAATTGCTCCGAAGAAGGCGAAGAGCCAGCCCAGCCATTTTTGTCCCAAACCTTTTTCGATAAAATACATTGAACCACCAGCATAAGCACCATCTTTGTCTTTTATTCTATATTTTACACCCAAAGCAGCTTCACACATTTTTGTACACATTCCAACCAATGCAGTAAGCCACATCCATACTAATGCACCTGGGCCACCAGCAGCGACAGCCGTGGCTACTCCGGCGATATTACCATTTCCCACTGTTGCAGCAAGGGTTGAAGTTAGGGCCTGAAAAGGAGTAATTTCTCCTTCACCACGTTGTGCTACATCTTTTTTAAAAGCACCTTTAAAGATTAATTTCCAGGCATAACTTGAATGTAAAAATTGGGGGAATCCTAAGCGGATAGTTAAGAATATTCCAGTTCCTACTAATACTATCATCATGGGTGGTCCCCAGACAAAATCATCAAGTACAGTTAAGAAATCCATTATAGCAGTCATTGTAAATCTCCTTTCAAATCTTTTCAGGATTAAAAAAAATGTTTAACGATTATGATAAAAAGATAATTAAAGTTATTACAAATATTTTTTTGTAGCGTTACCTCCTTTAAGATCAATTTTTTGATATCTGTAAAAATCACCTCACTTTCTCTAAAAATATTTTAGCAGGTATCATTTTTAATATTTTAGCTAATATTAACTATATACTATAAAAAAAATTAAAATCCTTCTTTTTTTAGAAAAATGTTGTGTTTTTTTTTAAGTTTTAATATTTAGTGTAGTGGATGAATTAATAAGTGTGCATGTTATTTATTATTATTTAATTGGTAAATTGGTTAATTATTTAATTTAACTATCTTATTTTTAATACTAATGACTATTCACTATTCACTAACGACTAATTTAATTGGTAAATTGGTTCATTGGCTAATTGGTCAATTATCTTGTATTACATCTCTCTTTGCATTTTTTATTTTATTTCTTTACTTACACCTTACATCTTCTTGTTTTATCTTAATTGGAAAATTGGCAAATTGGTTAATTGGCAAATTAAATTATCTTTTATTAAAGGGTGGGAAAAAGGGTATTTCTACAACTTCTGCTTCAACTTCTTTATTTCTGATGGCTATATTTACCTTATCACCTTTTTCAGTATAAGGAAGGTCTAAAATAGCCATAGCATAAACCTTTTTCAAAGATGGACAATAATTTCCGGAAGTAATATATCCGATTTTTTTACCATCTTTTTTTATTTCCATTTTGCTTCTGGGAATACCACCTTGAGGGACATAAAGACCTACTAATTTTCTATTAATTCCTTTCTCCTTTATCTTAATTAAAGCATCTTTTCCTATAAAGTTTCCTTTGTCAAATTTTACTGTCCAACCTTGACCGCTCTCTAAGGGGTTTACAGTTTCATCAATATCGTTACCATAAAGCCAATAACAGACTTCAAATCGAGTAGTGTCTCTACATCCTAATCCACATGGTTTTAAATCGTATTTTTCACCCTCTTTAAGAATACCCTGCCAGATATCAACAATATCTTCAGATTTGAAGGTATAAATTTCAAATCCATCTTCTCCTGTGTATCCAGTTCTTGAGATAAGAATCTTCTTCTCAAAAAGTTCACCAAAAATAAACTTGAAACGTTTTAACTCATTAAGAGAAATATCTGCCTTTACCAAAGGTTTTAAAAGTTTTATTGCGTCAGGACCTTGAACTGCCACCTCACCATAGTCTCTACTTTTGTTGGATATTTCTACATCAAAATTACCTTTATTTTTTACAATCCAGTCATAATCTTTAACTGAATAATTGGGTGAGGCGTTTACTACTAAAAGTACAAAATCATCCTGTACCTTATAGACAAAGAGGTCATCAACCTGACCACCATGAGGATAACATAAAGGAGAATATTTTATATCTCCGTCTTTCATCTTCATTAACGAATTGGTTACCAGATAATCAGCAAAGGGAAGGGCATCTTTTCCTCGCAATTCAATCTCTCCCATATGGGATACATCAAAGATTCCCACTCTTTCTCTTACCGCAAAATGTTCTTCAATAATACCCGTGTACTGGACCGGCATATCAAAGCCATCAAATGGTATCATCCGTGCTTTTAATTTTAAGTGTTCCTCATGAAGAGGAGTTAATAATAGTTCTTGTTCTTCCATTTTTTAAACCTCCTGATTAAAAATCAATATCTTTTTCTTGGTATTTTAGTTCATCTTTTATTTTTAATTCATCATCATAAGTCAAAATTGCTCTCTTTACAGCTAAGGCATCATTAGTCCTCCTAATGGGGGTATTATGAGGAGCAGTGGTCAATAATTCAGGGTTTGTCTTGGCTTCATCAGAAATTTTTATCATAATATCAATAAAATTATCCAGAATTTCTTTACTTTCCGATTCGGGTGGTTCTACCATTATAGTTTCTTCAGCATAAGGTTCAAAATGAGGGAAATAAATGGTTGGTGGATGCATACCATAGTCCATTATTCTTTTTGCAATATCTAAGGTTTTTACCCCATATTTTTTATACTCTCTTCCGGTAATTGTACATTCGTGTCCACAATAACGGTCATAAGATGGTTTATAATACTTTTTTAATTTTGCCAATACATAATTGGCATTGATAATACTCGTTTCAGAGGTATTGTAAAGACCATCAGGTCCCATAGAAAGAATCCAAGCATAAGTTTTAACTAATACCGAGAAATTAGCCCAGAATGCCCTTACCATGCCTATGCTTTTTTCTCCTGTATCTGATAGATAATATTTCTTTCGGTCAGAATTAAAAGCAACATTGGGAGTGGGAAGGTAAGGAATAAGGTCTTTCTTTACTCCGATTACTCCTGCACCGGGACCACCCCCTCCATGAGGGGTAGAAAAGGTTTTGTGTAGATTAAGATGAACTACATCAAAACCGGCATCTCCGGGTCTGATAATTCCCAGGGAGGCATTAAGGTTAGCTCCATCATAATAGAGCAGACCACCTTTACCGTGGACAATTTTTTCAATTTCTTCTATTCCTTCATCGAATAATCCTACAGTATTAGGATTGGTTAACATTAATCCGACCGTATCTTCGTCCATCAGTTTTGCTAATTCTACAAGGTCTACCATTCCCTTTTCATTTGATTTTACTTCAACAACTTGAAACCCACCCATAGCGGCTGAAGCAGGATTGGTACCATGAGCAGAATCGGGAATTAGCATCTTATGGCGGATGTCCCCGCGATCTACAAAATATTTTCTCATAATGAGAATGCCGGTTAGTTCCCCGTGTGCTCCCGCAGCAGGGGCCATAGTATATTCATCCATGCCGGTTATTTCGCAGAGCAGTTTATTTAAATCATAGGCAATCTCCAAACAACCCTGCACGGTTTCTTCAGGAGCTAAAGGGTGGGCGTAGATAAAATTACCCAAAGAGGCTAACTTCTCATTAATTTTGGGATTATACTTCATGGTGCACGAACCTAAGGGATAGAAACCATCATCAAGGCCGTAGTTTAATTTAGAAAGTTTAGTAAAATGCCTAACAACATCTACTTCAGATACTTCACTAAGTACTTTTTTATCTTTACTGATTGCATATTCGGGTAAACATTCTTCAATTTTAATATCATCAAATAAATCTTGAGGTAGCGAATAACCACCTCTACCTTTTATACTTTTTTCAAATATTAATTTCATATCTAATCCTCCTTATTCCGAAAGAATCTTAGCAGCTTTATTTAAATCATCCCTACTTAATGTTTCAGTTACTGCAAAGAGTAAAACATTCCTTAGATTATCCGCCCGATAAAATTCACAAATTTTGAGAGGAGGAATAAAATTATTTTCTAATAATTTTTTGTTAATGGTGGATATGTCTTCTTTACTTTTTAGTAAAAATTCGTTGTAGAAGGGATAATTAAACACTTTTTCAAATTTCCCGGATTTTAATAATAAGTTTTCTAAATAATGGGCAGATTTAGCATTTAGAAGAGAAAGTTGATAAATACCTTCAGTGCCCATAAGAGAAAGATAAATATTAGCAGCAATAACATTTAAATTATGGTTGGTGCAGATATTAGAAGTTGCTCTTTCTCTCCTTATATCCTGTTCCCGGGCCCGCATAGTCATTACAAAAGCCCTTTTTCCGTCCACATCGACTGTTTCTCCAACGATTCTTCCGGGAAGCTGCCTGATATATTGTTTTTTGGTGGCTAAATAGGCATTGTAGGGACCGCCATAATTTAAATCCATTCCAAATGATTGGACATTGCCAGCCACGATATCAACCCCCATCTCTCCGGGAGCTTTCAAAATTCCCAAGGACATACTTTCTACAATTACGTTTATTAACAGTACGCTTTTAGAATGCACTATTTTGGAAATTTCTGCCATATTTTCTATGCCACCAAAGAAATTAGGACTTTGAATGATTATCGATGCTACATCTTCCTCAATTAAGATTTTTAATTTTTCCATATCAACCAAACCGTTTTTATAAGGTAAATTAATAATTTCTGTTTCATGAGGAGCTAAATAGGTTTTGACTGTTTCTCGATAATGAGGATGAAGTAAATTCGATATAATAATTTTATTTTTATGAGTTAGTCTTAGGGACATTAAAGCTGCTTCGGCAGTTGCTGAGGCACCATCATAGATAGAGGGGATTATCACCTCCATCTTGGTAAGCCGGGAAATATAGCTCTGGTATTCAAATATAGATTGCAATGTACCTTGACTCAATTCGGGTTGATAAGGGGTGTAACAGGTCCAGAACTCTTCTCTTTGTAAAAGGAATTTTACTGCTTCCGGGATAAAGTGGCGGTAGGAAGCAGCACCTAACAAAGGTTTCATTGAATAAAAATCTGCGTTCTTCTTAGCAATATGGTAAATTTTATCTTCTAATTCGCTTTCTGACATTGCCTCTGGAATATTTAATTTTTCTTTTAATTGAAGGCTTTGGGGAACACTTTCAATTAAGTCTTCAAAAAAAGAAACCCCAATCTCTTTCAGCATTTCCTTTTTTTGTTCTTCGGTATTGGGAATGTATCTCATATTTATTACACCTCTATTCTTTTCTGTATTCAGAATATTCTTGGGCGCTCATTAGATTTTTTAATTCATCCTTATTTTCTATCTTTATTTTGGCAATCCAACCTTCAGCATAGGGTTCTTTGTTGATAATGGAAACGTCTTCAATAACTTTTATGTTTAACTCGGTTACTTCACCGGTTACCGGAGTTTTTATATCAGATACGGCTTTTACTGATTCAATAGTAGTAAGGATTTCATCTTGTTTTAATTTTTTCCCTTTTTCTATTTTTTCCAGGTAAACAATATCTCCTAGCTGATCCTGAGCATAATCAGTAATTCCTATTGTTCCGATACTATCTTCTACCTTTAACCATTCGTCACTTTTGGTATAATATAAATTTTCTATAACTTTATTACTCATTTGATATCTTTCCTCCATTCATTTTATTATTTAATGATTATTGTATAATTAAAATTTGTAAAATAAGTTTATTTAATTAGTTCCAAGCATCACCTCTTTATTAATTAGTCGTTAGTGAATAGTGAATAGTTTAAAATACAAGTTGCAAGATACAAGATTATTCAATTGGCCGATTCACCAATTAACCAATTGACCAATTAAATTAGTCTACCAGTTAATTAAGCTGATAGTTGTTGGTTTTTGGTTTTTGTTTATTTAGTTTTTAGATAAGAAAAATTAGTTTACGGTTTTTAGTTTTCAGTTTAGGATAAAGCTAAGAAGTTAAAGCGAAAAGCGTAAAACCATAATTCAAAATTCAAAACCTTTTCTCGTATTACGTATTTCTTATTGCGAATGGATTTTCCTTTTTGTCATTGCGAATGGATTTTCCTTTTTGTCATTGCGAATGGATTTTCCTTTTTCTTATTGCGAATGGATTTTCCTTTTTGTCATTGCGAGGAGTGAAACGACGAAGCAATCTCAAAAGGTACGGGATCGCCACGCTCCCTGCGGTCGCTCGCAATGACAACTGAATTCATTTCGGGCAGACATAAGATCTATCCCTACATATTACTCCATTACATATTACTTATTACTGCGTTCTATGGCTCTACGCTACATGCTATACGCTAGTTTGCACGAGATACGAGAAACGAATTTGTTCCAAGTAACCAACCAACCAAGTAACTAATTACACGATACTCAATACTCAATACTATCTTATCTTCTATCTTCTTAACCAACTAACCAACTAACTAACTAACCAACTAACCAACCAACCAACTAACCAACCAATTCCATATGTTACTGCTAAACTAACGACTAGCGACTATTCACTAACGACTAATTAGAACAATCCCACTGTATTCCCATTCTCATCAATATCTACTTTAGTAGATGCCGGTACTGAAGGTAAACCTGGCATAGTCATCATGGTTCCTAAAAGAGGATAGAGGAAACCTGCTCCAACGGAAGCCCTGACATCTCTTACGGGTATACGGAAATTACGAGGTCTACCCTTAATTGATGGCTCATGAGATAAAGAAAGATGAGTCTTAGCCATACAGATGGGGAGTTTATCGAAACCTACTTCGGTAAATAGTTTAATCTTCTTTTCGGCTAAACGGGTATAATCAACTCCCTCTGCCCCGTAGATCTTAGTGGCGATAGTCTCAATCTTCTCTTTGATAGATAAATCTAAGGGATAGAGGTAGTGGAAATGATTGGGTTTTTTAGTAGCCTCTACTACAGCTTCGGCTAATTCGATTCCTCCTTCTCCTCCTTTGGCCCAGACTTCATGAGTGACCGCAGCAGTCGCTCCGGTAGCTAAAGCTTTTTCTTTAACCAATTCTATTTCGGCTGGGGTATCGGTGGGGAAGCGGTTGATAACTACTATTGGGGGTACTCCGTGCAGGAGGACATTTTCTATGTGTTTCTCTAAGTTTTCACACCCTTTGGCTACTGCCTCTAAATTTTCTTGTGATAGTGTTTCTTGATCCAAGGGTTTCCCGGCAACTACTTTTATAGCACCACCGTGCATCTTTAAGGCTCGTATGGTACATACTACTACTGCTGAATCTACTTTCAGACCACTGGTGCGGCATTTTATGTTACACATCTTCTCAAAACCCATATCGGCTCCGAAGCCGGATTCGGTCACTATATAGTCACCTAATTTAGTAGCAATCAGATCAGCAAGTACTGAATTGTTACCATGGGCGATATTGGCAAAAGGACCACAGTGCATCAGGCAGGGACCGTGTTCCAAAGTCTGGATGAGGTTAGGTTTTAGGGCATCTTTTAGGAGGACAGTCATGGCTCCGGCAGCCTTTAAATCTTCGGCGGTTACCGGTTTACCATCAGTGGTATAGGCTACGGTCATCCGACCTAATCTTTCTCGAAGATCAAAGACATCGGTAGCTAAAGAGAGGATAGCCATAACTTCCGAGGCCACCGTGATATCATAACCGGTCTCCCGGGGGAGGCCATTAACTTTACCTCCTAAACCAATAATAATATGACGGAGAGCTCTATCAGAGATATCGACCACTCGATTAATATTGATATTATGAATGTCTATTCCTAATTTGTTCCCCTTTTGTAGATGAGTATCCAGCATAGCACAAAGCAGATTATTAGCTGCCCCCACAGCGTGGATGTCTCCGGTAAAATGTAGGTTTAAGTCTTCCATAGGAACTACCTGAGAATATCCTCCACCGGCTGCTCCTCCTTTAATCCCGAAGACCGGTCCCATCGAGGGTTCTCGTAAGGTGTTAACTACTTTTTTACCTATTTTAGCCAGACCCTGGCCTAAGCCGATGGAAGTTACGGTCTTACCTTCACCCAGTGGGGTAGGGGTAACGGCAGTTACCACTATGTATTTGCCTTGAGGTCTATCTTTTAGCCTCTTTAAGAGATCGGGGGAGACCTTGGCTTTGTATTTACCATAGAGGTCTAATTCATCTTCTTTTATCCCGATCGATGTGGCAATTTCAGTAATCGGTTTTAGTTTAGCTTCTTGAGCTATCTGCAGATCTGATTTCATTTAAGTACCTCCTGATTTTATTTTTTACTATTTTATTTTAAAATAAAAAAAGACAGAACAGAAATATTAAAAGATTATTCCTGCTCTGTCTTTTTACCTGAGAGATTTTTTTCATTATTAATATATAACGAAAAATTGCCCCTTCGGTGTTTATTAAAAAACTTTCCAGAGTTCTGTCCAGTAAGGGTCCTTCTGCCTGAGAGTTTAAATGTATCATACATCGTGCCCCTTCGGCTCCTTTTCTAAAGAAGAAAAGATTTCTCCCCCTACTTTCATACAGATTGTTATATTTAATTGGGAGAAAATTTTTTATTAATATAATGTGAATATATTATTAATTATACTACTTTATACTACATAAATTTTAAAAATCCTTCTTTTTTTTAAAAAAAATTTAAAAAATATTAAATTACTATGGTTACAAATCAAAGATATGTTATAATTGTTACTGTGAATAATTTAATTGTATAGGAATTTCCTTTTTACGTAAGCCTTAATTTGTATCTCGTATCTCGTGAATCGTATCTAGCTAAAAATCAGTTAGTTGGTTAGATAGTTAACTGGTTAGTTGGTTTAGGAAAGAGAAGTAGAGAAGTAAGAACTAAGAAGTAGAAAATTCTTTAATGATAATTATGTCGTTAGTGTAAACTTTGGTAGGGTAGTTAGATAGGAAGAGGAATGCTATTTACATTCAGTTCTGTCATTGCGAAGAGCAAAGCGACGAAGCAATCCCTTGATTTGTAAGGACTTGAGATTGCTTCGCTATCGCTCGCAATGACAAATTATTGTAACCCTTTTTTGTATCTTTTCCTCTCTTTCTTAACTCGATACTCGATACTTTTATGGTTTTTCGCTTTTAGTTTATTGATTTATCCTATTCGTTAAAATATTCACTAACGACTAATTTAAATTTATGTAAGCGGATTATTAAAATTTTATAGAGTATATTATAGAAATCAAAAAACATAAGCTGGAGAGATTCATTTGAAAAAAGAAATAAAGAGAGAATGGATTGCAATTATAGATTTTGGCTCACAATATACCCAATTAATCGCCAGAAGAATAAGAGAAACCAAGGTTTATTCGGAAATACTTCCTTATTATGTTAACCTGGATAAAATACAACAGAATCCACCTAAAGGGATTATTCTATCTGGAGGGCCAGCAAGCGTATATGAAGACCAAGCACCGGTATGCGATAAAAAGATATTTGAATTAGGGATACCTATATTAGGAATTTGTTATGGTGCCCAGCTAATCGCCCAAGTTTCAGGAGGGAAAGTGTTAAAAACATCTCAAGCAGAATATGGCAGAGTTAAGGTTATTTTGGATAATCAAGAAGATATTTTTTATGGATTTTCTAATAATGCCACCTGTTGGATGAGTCACCAGGATTTAATAGAAAATCTTCCTCCAAATTTTAAAGTTATTGCTCAGAGTGAAAATACCAAAGTTGCAGCCATGGTAAATAGAGAGAAAAAGATTTATGGAGTCCAATTTCACCCCGAAGTCACTCATACTCCTTTAGGGAAAAAGATATTTGAGAATTTTCTCTATAAGATATGCCAGTGCAAGCCTAGTTGGAATCTGGGGTCATTCATCGAACAATCTGTAAAGGAGATTAAAGAAAAAGTAGGCAAAGGTATGGTAGTAGCTGGCGTAAGTGGAGGGATAGATTCATTGGTGGCAGCAGTATTAACCCACAAGGCTATTGGCAATCAGCTATATTGTATTTTTATTAATAATGGCTTATTAAGAAAGGGAGAAGCAGAAGAAGTACAGAAAAGATTTAAAGACAATTTTAAAATAGATTTAATTTATGTTGATGCCTCTGAGAGATTTTTAAAGAGATTGAAAGATGTAAGCGACCCCGAGACAAAGAGAAAGGTCGTTGGGGAAGAATTTATCCGAGTATTTGAGGAGAAGGCTAAAGACATCGGTAAGGTAGAATATTTATTACAAGGGACTCTCTATCCCGATGTAATAGAGAGTATTTCTTTAGAAGGTCCTTCTTCAAAGATTAAGTCTCATCATAATGTAGGTGGATTGCCTGAGGAAATGAAACTTAAAGTCCTGGAGCCTTTAAAATATCTGTTTAAGGATGAAGTGAGAAAAGTAGCAAAAAAATTAAAATTTCCCGAAGAGGTAATCTGGAGACAACCTTTCCCTGGGCCGGGGTTATCTATAAGAGTAATTGGTTCGGCCGATAAGAAAAAATTAGATATTTTAAGAGAAGCAGATGAGATAGTTAAGCAGGAAATAAAAAAGAATGGTTTATATAAAAAGGTCTGGCAATCTTTTGGTATTCTGCTCCCGATAAAGACGGTAGGAGTGATGGGAGATGTTCGAACCTATGATTTTGTTCTTGCCTTAAGAATTGTAACTAGCAGTGATGGGATGACTGCTGATTGGGCTAAAATATCATATAAGGTATTGGGAAAGATATCTAACAGAATTATCAACGAGGTTAAAGGTATTAACCGTGTGGTTTATGATATAAGTTCAAAACCACCTGCAACGATCGAATGGGAATGAAAATAGCGTATAGCGTATAGCGTATAGCGGATAGAATAACTAATATCGAGTAAATAGTAAAAAAATACATACTCCTCTATCATTCCCGCGGAAGAGGGAATCTAAGAGTCAGAATAATCTCGTATCTTGGAAAGAGGAATATTTAGTTGGTTGATGAATTAGTATTAAACCAACTAACCAACTAACTAGCTAACTAAATACCTTAATAATTACAAATATTTAGAGATAGTTAATAAATATGAAAGGATGGATAATTTAAGCTATATGTCAACATTAGTAGTAGTTGGTTCTCAATGGGGAGATGAAGGAAAAGGTAAAATAACTGATTTACTTTCCGAGGAAGCAGACATTATTGCTAGATATCAAGGGGGTTGTAATGCCGGTCATACAGTAGTAAAGGGGGATGAACAATATATCTTCCATCTTATTCCTTCTGGCATCTTGCATCAAGGGGTAAAATGTCTTATCGGTAACGGAGTAGTGATAGATCCGGAATCTTTATTACAGGAAATTGAAAGTTTAAAGAAAAAAAACATAGAAATAGACGGTAATTTATTAATAGATTTTAAAGCCCATATTGTCTTACCTTATCATAAGAGCTTAGATGAGATAAAAGAAGCTAAAAGAGGGAAAGATAAAATAGGTACGACTAAAAGAGGTATTGGTCCAGCCTACGTAGATAAAATTGCTCGCACCGGGATAAGAATGATTGATATGATAGATGGGAAATCTTTATCAAAAAAAATAGAGATTAATTTAAACGAAAAAAATGATATTTTTGAAAAATTATATGGGCTTAAAATATCTAATCAGGAAAAGAAAGACATTTTAAAAAAATATATAGAATATGGTCAATTGTTAAAAAAATATGTGATAGATGTTTCCCTATACCTGAATCAGGCTATTAATGAAGATAAAAAAATATTATTTGAGGGTGCTCAGGGAACTCTATTAGATATTGACCACGGCACTTTTCCTTATGTAACTTCCTCTAATCCAATAGCTGGCGGGGCCTGCGTTGGAACAGGCGTAGGTCCTACTAAGATAGACAGAGTTATGGGAATAACCAAAGCCTACACTACCCGAGTAGGAAGAGGGCCTTTCCCCACCGAGCTAGAAGGAGAATTGGAAGAATGTATCCGCCAAAAAGGAGGAGAATTTGGAGCAACTACCGGAAGACCTCGAAGATGTGGATGGTTCGATGCGGTATTGGTAAACTATGCAGTCAGAATTAATGGGATGGATAGCATGGTTTTAACTAAGATAGATGTCCTAAGTGATTTTGACAAGATCAAAATATGCACTTCTTATAAATATAATGGAGAAACAATAAAAGAGTTTCCGGTTAATTTAGAGATCTTGGAGAACTGTATCCCGGTATACGAAGAAATGGAAGGGTGGAAAGGAGATATTTCTCAGATAACTAAATATGAAGACTTTCCCCGACAATTAAAGGCATATATTAACCGGATAGAAGAATTGGTAAAAACTAAAGTAGTTATAGTATCTATCGGTCCCAAAAGAAGTCAAACTATTATTCGAGAAAAAGTATTTAAATAAAAAATAAAAGTTAGCTAGTTAGTTGGTTAATTGGTTAATTGGTTAGTTGGTTAATTGGTTAATTGGTTTAGTGCCAATTCTTTAATATACTTATTCCTCAACCAGCTAACCAGCTAACCAGCTAACCAACTAACCAACTAACCAAAAAAGAGGTGATATCAATGATTGATAGATATTCCCTCCCGGTCATGAAAAATATCTGGGAGGAGAAAAACAAATATAGAACCTGGTTAAAAATAGAGCTTTTGGTATGTGAGGCTTTATTTGAATTAGGAAAGATAGATCAAGAAGCCATTGAAAATATTAGAAGCAATGCCAGATATTCTTTAGAACGCATTCAGGAGATTGAAAAAATAACCCGACATGATGTACTGGCTTTTACCACTGCCGTCGGAGAAAATTTAGGAGAGCATTCCCGCTATTTTCATCAAGGATTAACTTCTTCTGATGTATTAGATACCTCTCTGGCTTTGATGTTAAAACAGTCTGCCAAAATAATTATAGAAGATATTGAAAATTTGATAAAGGCATTAAAAGAAAAGGCCTTAGAGCACAAATATACCTTAATGGTAGGAAGGACTCATGGTGTTCATGCCGAGCCAATAACTTTTGGGTTTAAAATGGCTTTATGGTTCTCCGAAATGCAGAGAAATTTGGAAAGGATGAAGAAAGCCCAGGAAGAAGTAAGCTACGGTAAAATATCAGGAGCAGTAGGCACCTTTGCCCACATTGACCTTCATGTCGAGGAATATGTTTGTGCAAAATTGGGGCTAAAACCAGCTAAGATTTCCAATCAGATTATTCAAAGAGATAGGCATGCTTATTATTTGAGTACTTTGGCGGTAATAGCCAGTTCTTTAGAGAAATTTGCTACGGAAATTAGAGGCCTGCAAAGGACTGAAGTTTATGAAACAGAGGAAAAATTTACCGTTGGACAGAAAGGTTCTTCGGCTATGCCTCACAAGAGGAATCCCATAATTTGTGAGAGAATTTGCGGACTTTCCCGAGTAGTTAGAGCTAATGCCATGACTGCTCTGGAAAATGTAAACCTATGGCACGAGAGGGACATTTCTCATTCTTCTGCAGAGCGGATTATTATTCCCGATAGCAATATTCTAATCGATTATATGTTACAAAAATTTACCAATCTTATTTCTAATTTAAATGTGTATCCCGAGCGAATGAAAGAAAATTTGGAAAAAACCAAAGGTCTGATCTTTTCTCAAAAAATAATGTTAGACCTTACCGAAAAGGGTCTTTCCCGAGAGGAAGCTTACCGGATGGTGCAGGGAATTTCTATGCGGGTCTGGCAGGGCCAAGCCGAGTTTAAAGAACTTTTATTGGGAGACCCGGAAGTAGGTCAATATTTAACAAAATCAGAGATAGAAGAATGCTTTGATTATCAGACTTATCTAAAAAATTTAGACCCAATATTTATCAGAGTATTTGGCCGATAGAATTATCTGGACAATAAATTTTTAGAGATAAAACAGAGAAAAAACAATAAAAAAATAACAGGTACAACACACTTATACTCTCTCCTCATTTTTTATAAAAAAAATTTAAAAATATATTAGAATATATTGATTAATTGCAGAGACTTTGATATATTATCTTTTGTATTTTAATGATTTTTTAATACTGCGAAATATCAAGAAAGTAGAGATATATGCAGCTAATTTTTTTAAGAAGGGGGGGCGATATATCGTCATATATCGCGAAGTTAAGGAATGAAGTACTTGGGGAATCATTTATTAGTAGAACTTTATAATTGCAATATCAGCTTAATTAACAATGTTGTAAAAATAGAAGAACTACTGTTAGAAGCAGTAAAGATTTCAGGAGCAACCGCTCTAAATTCGACCTTCCATAAATTTTCTCCTCACGGGGTAAGTGGGGTGGTGGTAATTTCCGAATCCCATTTTTCCATTCACACCTGGCCTGAATGTGGCTATTGTGCCTTAGATATTTTTACCTGCGGAACTGAAATTAAAAGTGAAAAAGCATTGGATTTTCTTAAAGAAGAGTTAGGAGCGGGTTCAATTTCGGTTACGGAAGTAAAAAGAGGTATTTTGGATTTTCCAGTAAAACTTTTACACAAACCGGAGGTATCTGAAAAATGCGCAATATAAAGAAAGAATTTTACGATACCAACGCATGGGGATTATTAACCAGTGTGGATCTTTATGAATGTAACCCTAAAACCATAAGAGATGCCGTAGCTATAAAAAGATATGTTGATGAACTTTGTGAATTAATAGAAATGAGGCAATTCGGCGAAACACAAATTGTAGATTTTGGCGAGGACGAAAAAGTTGCCGGTTTTTCCATGGTTCAATTGATTGAGACTTCTTTAATCTCAGGACATTTTGCCAATAAGACTAACAATGCCTATATAGATATATTCAGTTGTAAATATTATGAGCCATCAGTAGCAGTAAAATTTACCAAGAAATTTTTTGAAGCAAAAGAAGTTAAAATGCATTATATTTTAAGGAGCTAATTGATTTGAATAATAAAGATATATGGATAGAAGAGAAGTTTGAAATTGAAAAAGGAAGAGCTTTAAAGATAAAGATAAAAAAGTCATTGGAAAAGATTAAATCAAAATTTCAAGAGATCGAAGTAGTAGAAAGTGAGTCCTTTGGTAAAATTTTGCTTATCGATGGAGTAATTATGCTTACTGAAGCAGATGAATTCTGTTATCACGAAATGATTGCCCATGTCTCTTTATGTGTCCATCCAAAAGCCCAAAAGGTTCTGGTAATTGGAGGTGGAGATGGTGGGACAGTAAGGGAAATATTAAAACACGATAATGTCAAAGAGATAGACGTTTGCGAGATTGATGGAAAAGTGATCGAGATTTGTAAAAAACATTTTCCTTATTTAGCGGGCAGTTTCGATGACGCCAAAGTAAAGATATTCTGTGAAGATGGCAATAAATTCGTAAAGGAAAGAAAAAATGAATATGACCTAATTATTGTTGATTCTTCTGACCCTATAGGCCCTGCTGAAGTATTATTCAGAAGAGAATTTTACGAAGCGATGTATCAAGCCTTAAAAAATAATGGAATTGTAGTTACTCAAGCAGAATCATTCTTTTATCATCAAAAAATAATTAAATCACTGTTCTTCTTTATAAAAGAGATATATCCTATTCCAGAATATTATTATACTTTAGTGCCTACCTATCCCAGTGGGGTAATTGGCTTTACTTTTTGTTCTAAGAAATACCATCCCATAAATGATTTTAATGAAACAGAAGCTTTAAAACTCGCCGATTTAAGATATTATAATAAAGACATTCATAAAGCAGCCTTTAACCTTCCCACCTTTGCTCAAGATTATAAGCATTAAAACTGTAAATTGTTTTTAAAGTTTCTGAGTTACTATTTTAAATATTCTAATAGAGCCTTTTCCTAATAATGTTACAATAATTTGTCATTGCGCGCTCCGATTTATCGGAGCGCGGCAATCTCATAATCTCATTAAGATTGCTTCGGTCGCTCCGCTTCCTCGCAATGACAGAACAAAATGTAAAGATATTTAGAAAACGAACTACTAGATATCATTGATTTTATTTGACAGAAAAAAGAGGTATAAAATGAGAGACCAACCGGTTGGTTTTTTAGATTCGGGGTTAGGTGGTTTATCGGTAGTGAAAGAAGTTAAAAAATTACTTCCCCGAGAAAATATTGAATATTTTGCTGATAATCAGCGTCAACCTTATGGTGAAAAGAGCCAATCAGAACTTATTAAATTTACTTTACAGATAATTAGCTTCTTTTTAAAGAAAAAGATTAAAATTTGTGTTATTGCATGCAATACAGCTACCGCTGCCAGTCTCAAAAAAGCAAGAGAATATTTTTCTATTCCCATCATCGGTGTTATCCAGCCAGCAGTTCAGGATGCCATAAAGAAGACTTCAAACAAAAGGATCGGAGTTATTGCCACCGAATTTACCATCAAAAATGGAGCTTATCCTAAGGAGATTAAAAGAATTGCCCCCGAAATAAAAGTTTTTTCTAATTTTTGTCCCGAATTTGTCTCTATAGTTGAGGCCGGTAAATTTACTGCCCCTAAAACCTACGAAGTTGTCCGAGAATATTTAAAACCTTTAAAAGATGCGCAAATTGACACTTTGATATTAGGCTGTACACACTATTCTTTTTTAAAAAAGGTAATATCAGATATTATGGGTCCAGAAGTAATATTAGTTGATCCAGCTGTCAGCACCTCATTAACTTTAAAAGAAGTTCTCATTCAAAAGGGAATTTTAAAAGAAGAGGTCAAAGGCGAAGAAAATTATTATACTACTGGCTCCCCAGAAAAAGTGGGGAAAACAGCTAAAATCATTCTAAATAGTGATAATTTTAAAATCCAAAAAGTAAAGTTAGAAGAATTAGAACAAAATATTTAATTAGCATTAACTATTGGAATTTTAAAGTAAACTTTGGCAGTGTAGTTAGATACAAATAAGGAAGAAATAGTAATTTATTGTTCTAAATTCTAACTTCTGGCTTCTTGCTACTGACTTTTATCTTTTATTTTCTTAACTAACCAACAAGTGAAATAATGTGTAACATGTGATAAGTAACCTGTAATAAGTACCTGTTTTCATAATTTCAGAAATTTAATCTTATTACTCATTACATATTACTTAATTACTGTATTTTATACGAGATACGATTCGCGAGATACGAGATACGAATTAATATATGCAATTATCGTAAAAATGTGTTAAAATTATTCTAAATTTAGTTTTTGAAGGAGGTAAACAAAGATGAAAGCAGATAAAATCTGGATGGATGAGAAGATGGTCGATTGGGATGACGCAAAAGTTCATGTATGCACTCATGCCCTACATTACGGAAGTGGAGTATTCGAAGGTATAAGGGCTTACGAGACCGAGAGTGGGACAGCAGTTTTTAGATTAAAAGAACATATTGACCGTTTGTTTAATTCAGCAAAAATATTAAAAATGGAAATTCCCTATACTAAAGAAGAATTCAGGCAGGCAGTCAAAGATACTATTAAAGCAAATAAACTTAAAAGTGGTTATATCCGGCCTTTAGTCTACCGTGGTTTTGAACAATTAGGAATAAATCCATTTAAATGTCCGGTTAATTGTACTATTGCTGTTTGGGAATGGGGCGCATATTTAGGTGAAGAGGCCTTAGCTCAAGGGATTAGAACTAAAATTTCTAGTTATGCGCGAAGTTTTATAAATTCGACTTCTCAAAAAGCTAAAATTTGCGCTAATTACATCAATTCTATATTTGCCAAGATGGAAGCAATTGAAGCAGGAGTTGATGAGGCGATATTATTAGATACTAGAGGCTTTGTAACTGAGGGCTCAGGAGAAAATTTGTTCTGGATTAGAAATGGAGTAATCTATACCACTCCCACTGCCACAGTTTTAGAAGGAATTACCCGTGATTCCATAATAAAAATTGCAAATGATATGGGCTATCAGGTTCAAGAGAAATATATCTGTCGAGATGAGCTTTATATATCAGATGAGGTGTTTTTCTCTGGCACGGCTGCTGAAGTTACTCCTATTAGAGAGATTGATAATTACCAGATTGGGGAAGGAAAGCGTGGACCGGTAACTGAAAATATTCAAAAGAAGTTCTTCGATATCGCTAAAGGGAAAGAAGATAAATACTTAAGTTGGCTTGATTATATCTAAGCATTGGAAAGGAAGGGAAAAGATGACTATTTCGGAAAAAGTAAAAAATATAAATCCATCTCAGACATTATCTATCACTGCCCAAGCACTGAAAATGAAACGGGAGGGGAAGAAAGTAATCAGTTTTGCAGCAGGTGAACCTGACTTTGGTACTCCGGAAAATATTAAAGAAAAGGCTATTTCTGCTATTAGAGAAGGTTTTACCCATTACACTACAAGTTCAGGAATAATTGAGCTTAAAGAAGCTATACTAGAAAAACTTAAGAAAGATAATGAAGTAGAGTACAAAACTTCAGAGATAATTATATCTAACGGAGCAAAACAGTGCCTTTTTAATACAATTTTAACTATTTGTAATCCAGGTGACGAGGTATTGTTGCCTACTCCTTGCTGGGTCAGTTACACAGAGCAGATTAAATTTGCGGGGGCAACTCCGGTCTTTATCCCTAGCTATTACAAAGATGCTTTTAAATTATCTGCTGCTCAGGTTGAAGAAAAGATAACTCCACGAACCAAATTACTTATTTTAAACAGCCCTAATAATCCTACCGGAGCTGTTTACGAACAAGAGGAAATAAAAAAGATAGCACAGCTTCTCTTAAAGTACAATATCTATTGTATATGTGATGAAATATACGAAAAATTAATTTATGATAATGCAAAACATTTAAGTATGGCTTCCTTAAGCGATGAAATAAAGGAAAAAATTATTACTATAAATGGTGTATCCAAATCTTATGCTATGACTGGCTGGAGAATTGGCTATGCTGCAGGTCCGGAAGAGATTATCAAAGGAATGTCCAAAATTCAAGGGCACAGTACTTCTAATCCCAATTCTATTGCTCAAAAAGCCAGTGTGGAAGCTTTAAACGGGAAACAAGACGATATCGAAGAGATGAGAAAAGCATTCGATGAGCGAAGGAAATATATGGTAAAAAGACTAAATGAAATAGAAGGAATTTCCTGTCTTAAACCAGCCGGGGCTTTTTATGCCTTTCCTAATGTTAGTAAAATATTAGAAAGAGGTATTGAATATAATGGCAAGAAGATTACTAATTCATTTGATCTCTCTAATTATATTTTAAAGGAAGCGGAAGTTGCCTTAATTCCGGGTAGCGCATTTGAAGCAGAAGGATATCTAAGATTGTCTTATGCTGCATCTTTAGAAGATATTAAAGAAGGGTTGGATAGGATAGAAAAGATTCTACGATTTAGGATGTAGGGGTTCGATTCCTGTCTGCGTGCGTACACGCACAGGTAGACATCGAGCCCGTTAAGAAAAATTAACAAAATATGCCGCCAGGTTGGATAAATCTGTTCCCTACCCCACATAATACCTAATGTCATTGCGAGCGACCGCAGGGAGCGTGGCAATCTCGGCACTGTTGAGATTGCTTCGGTCGTTTTACTCCCTCGCAATAACAGAAAGAGACTTCACTTGTGGGGGAAAGGTTAGGGCAAGAGGTCCTGAATAGACCTTAACAGTCTAAAAACAAATTATGAAAGAAAATCGCTTTGTAGTTTATAGATTGCAAAAATTAACAATTTTGCTCAGGATTTTAGGTTTTGATGTCCTGTATTTTCAAAATGAGGATTATATATCAGTTATTAATCTGACTAAAAGAGAGCATAGAATATTATTATCCAGGGTAAAGTTTTTAAAAAAGTTACCCTGGATTTTTTATTTATACAAAGACGACATTGATGGACAGTTAAAACAGATTATAAAAGAATTGAAATTGAAAGTAAATAAGGAAAATCTATTTAGCAGATGTTCTAATTGTAATAATTTCTTGCAAAAAGTTAAAGAAGAGGAAGTTAGGAGAGAAATTCCTTCAGATGTTTGCGGAAAAGGTTATTGGTTTAAGAGATGCCCTAATTGTGGAAAGATTTTTTGGAATGGGAAGCATATTGCTACTCTAAAAGAAAAATTAAAAAAATTAAATATATTAATTTAATTACTAAGAGCGATATAAAGTTTATAATTATTATCTGTTGACCCGTAGGGGCGTATTGCAATACGCCCCTACAAATATTAAAAGAATATTAACAAATGTTTTAAGTTCAATATTATTAGAGGAAGTTAAATAAAGATGAAGATATTAGAAAATTTAAATGAAAGACAACAAGAAGTAGTAAAAATTAAAGAAGCTCGAATACTGGTTATTGCCGGTGCGGGTAGTGGAAAAACAAAAGTTTTAACTCATAGGATTGCTTATTTGATTTTTCAAAAGAAGATAACCCCGAGTAACATATTAGCTGTTACCTTTACGAATAAAGCTGCTCAAGAGATGAAAGACAGAATTGAAATTATAAGTAAAAATATTTCTGATAGAAATATGATTAAAGGCTTATGGATGGGCACTTTTCATTCTATCTGTGCACGGATTTTACGCCGGGAGATAGATGCCCTGGGCTATGATAAAAATTTTATTATTTATGATAAAGGCGATCAACTTGGTATGGTAAGAAGATGTATTAAGGCTCTCGATTTAGACAATAAAAAATATAGCCCTAACGTTATTTCTTCTATAATAGACAGAGCAAAGAATAATTTAGAAGATGTAGAAAAATTTGAATATAATGCACTGAATTATTTTAAAAAAATTGTAGCGAAGGTATACACACAATATCAAGAAGAATTGTTTCAAAATAATGCTCTGGATTTTAACGATTTGATTTTATTAACGGTGAAACTCTTCAAGAAAAGGCCTGAAATTTTAGAAAATTATCAGAATAAGTTTAGATATATTTTAGTAGATGAATATCAGGATATAAATTTTGCTCAATATCAGTTAGTAAGATTACTTTCGGGAAAACATAATAATTTATTTGTGGTAGGCGATCCCGACCAGAGCATTTATAAATTTAGAGGAGCGGATTTAAATAATATTTTAAGATTTGAACAAGATTTTCCTCATAGTAAAGTAATCAAGTTGGAACAGAATTATCGATCTACTAAAGTGATATTAGAGGGAGCTTCAAATCTGATAAAACATAATATAAATCGTAAAGAAAAGGAACTGTGGACTGATAAAAAAGGCGGCGAAAAGATAAGGTGCTATGAAGCAGTTAGCGCCCTCGATGAAGCAGTATTTGTAAGTCAGGAAATTATAAAATTGAATAAAGAAAAAGGCAAAGCTTTTAAAGATTTTGCCATTTTATACCGGACTAATGCGCAATCGAGAGCCTTTGAAGAGGTTTTTAATAAACAGGGTATCCCTTTTCGGGTAGTAGGAGGATTAAGATTTTACGAAAGAAAGGAAGTAAAAGATATTCTGGCTTATCTGCGCCTTATCCATGACCAAAAAGATAGAGTAAGTTTTTTAAGGATTATTAATAATGCCAAATTAGGGATAGGTAAGATTACTTTAAGTAAAATAGAAGAATTGGCCGGAAAAAATAACTTAAATTTTCATCAGGCCTTAAAACAGGGAGTAAGAGTAATAAAAATATCTGGAGACAGGAAAGAAGCCATAAATAAATTTACTTCGCTGATTGATGAACTTAGCAAAAAGAAAAGAGAAATCAAGGGGAGCGAACTGCTCGTAGAGTTAATAAAAAAAATCAATTACTATGAGGAGCTAAAAAAAGAAGGAGAATTTAAAGCTCAAAGCAAAATCGAAAATATACAGGAATTGATTCTGGCAGTAAAAGAGTTTGAAGAGAACAACGAAGATAAGTCTTTAACTGCTTTCTTGGAGTACATTGCTTTAATTACAGATATCGACCTTTACAAAGGAGAAGAGGATGTAGTTACAGTCATGACCCTGCATAGTGCAAAGGGTTTGGAATTTCCGGTGGTTTTTATCACCGGGTTTGAGGAAGGTATATTCCCCCATTCTCGTTCCTTGAATAGCAGGGAGGAATTAGAAGAAGAAAGAAGGTTGTGTTATGTGGGTATGACCAGGGCCAAAGAAAGCTTATATTTGACTTATGCCTGGAGAAGAAATTTGAATGGTAATACCTTGTTTAATAGTGTTTCACGATTTATTTCTGAGATTCCCAAACATCTTCAAAAAAAAGCAGATATAGAAAAAGGGGAAGAAATTCCTTCACTTGAAAATAGAAGAGAAAAAATTGAGGTAGCAGTGGGAGATAAAATAAGGCATGCTGACTGGGGGATGGGCGTTATATTAAATAAAATAGAAACTGAAAATGATATTTATATAACTGTAGATTTTGAGAGAGTGGGGTTAAAAAAATTATCAATTAATTTCGCACCATTGGAGAAGATATAGCGTATAAAATTAGTTAGTTGGTTAGTTAGTTACCTGGTTAGCTGGTTTAGGAAAGAGAAGAAAGAAGACTAATTCGTATCTCGTAAAGAGAATAGAAGTAAGGAGCCAGAATTCAGGAGTCAGAATAAAAAAACAGAAATGTCATTGCGAGGCGAAGCCGTGGCAATCTCATTTAACAAGAAGCAATATTATGTTTATATAATGGCTAACAAAAGAAATAATGTTCTTTATACTGGAATTACTAATAATTTAAAGAAAAGAATTTGGGAGCACAAAGAAAAGATAGTAAAAGGATTCACTGAAAAATATAATATCAATAAATTGGTATATTTTGAAATAT
>DMCY01000118.1 GCA_003451675.1 Candidatus Atribacteria bacterium | reverse complement strand
AGAGGAAGAGTTTTTCACTTACTACTTTGAAATTGTACCTTAGACTTAATCCCCTGCCTTTAACGAGAATATATGTAAATCTCTTTGGTTAGTAGCGTTTTTGTAAGATAATATGAAGAGCCGAATGCTCGAATGGGGCACGTTCGGTTCTGTGAGGGGTGTTCTATCAATCAGCTAAGGAACTAATATTGTGACACTTCCATTAAGGAAACGGGAAGATAACAGGGAATACAAAGTTGTTTCTAAGGTTGAGAGATACTCATCTACTCGACTCTATTCTGTCCTTGCGAACCTATAACCAAAAACTCTACTGCATAGTTACTATATTCGACATAATATTTAATATTCCTTCTTTTCCGCAAAAATATTTTCTAATACTCTAGGGGTCAGGTCTTCACATTTGACATAAGCTTGCTAGCTGCCTAATTTAAAATTGGCTTATGTCAAATGTGAAGACCTGACCCCTAATCGGTCCTATCAGCAGACCTCAATCTACCCTTCAAAAATGTTATCATCCCCCTGGATAAAATGCACGATGATAACAATAATGAAAATTGTATCCACAATTATCGAACCAGCATTAACTATGCCGACATTGAAAATATGGGAGGAAGAGCCGGGATATTAAAAAAGCAGAAATTTGGCAGAGTAATCTTTTTAGCCTATTCCCGCCTCTCCGAGACTGCCTTTAAAAATATTTACTTTAAATTCTTAAAAAACAATAACCCTAACCACAACAATGATAATACGCCAACCAAGCATTTATCAAAAAAAGAAAAAGACCTGCTCACCTACTTATTAAGACTACTGCTAAAATACAATTTCAAACCAAAAAAGCTCAAAAAATATTAAAAAAAAGGAAACGCCGCAACCTCTTCCGGTTACTGGCGTTTTATTTTCCCTAAAGAAAATATCGATGAAGAAATAAATAATTGCCTGCACATCTTAAAAGAAAACAACCTTATCGAAGAAGACAGCAATGGCAATTTATCTCTCACCCCCAGCGGCATCCTGATAGCCGCCAAAAGAATCAGAGTAGAAACTTATCTTTTTCTTAAAACCTGGATAAACTACACCAACAAAGGAGAAATTAGCAATCTGGAGATACTCTATCTCTTATCCCAAACCCCGGATGGTAAAGAAATACCCATCCCCTTTTACCACGAAGAAATCCACGCGGAGAGAATGTTACAACTAATCTTCCAACAGAATGAAGCACACAAAAAACTCTATCAGAATAAAATTATCCTAAAAAACTGTAAACAAGATGAGATATTCTCTTTACCGGAACAACTATCTTTCAAGAAGACTCTCCTATTATATGATTGGATAACCGGAGTAAAAAATATTAAAACCATCGAACAGGACTATAATCTTTACCAGGGTGCTATTCATAGATTAGGAGAAGGCTTTTCCTGGTTAGCTGATAGCCTAACTGCTATAGCAGAAAATTCAAACTGGAAGACAAAAAGAAAAGAAGATTTAAACCAGATAAAACTCTTAGCACTTTCTCTTTCTTCCCCTAACTCGCAACTTGCAACTTGCGTTTCTCCTCCCCCTCGCAGGGGGAGGACTAAGGTGGGGGTTTCACTAAATACTAACGACCAACGACTAACGACTATCTTAGAAATCTCCCTCCACCGTCCCGACCGCATCATCTTCATGGGAAAAGAAATTAAGGTAACCGCCAAAGAATTTTCCTTAATTCATCTCTTAGCTCAGCATCCCGAACAGGTAATGAGCTATGAAGATATTATAAAAAAATTATGGGGAAAAGAGACTGAAGCGATCTATACCCGAGTAATTCAGCATATATACCAATTTAGAAAAAATATTTTAGATGTAATTGGCCATAATAAATCAAACAAAGAAAAAGTTCGGGATATATTTAAAGTAGTACCCGGAAGAGGTGTAATGTTAAATGTGAATGATAAGGAACTGAAAATAAAATAAGGTTACAAAGTGCAGGTAGGGGCAGACCTTGTGTCTGCCCTCTTTGCAATAGAAAAGACAATTATATCCTTACAACTCCCGTAGGACAGGCGTCTCGCCTGTCTATTATTAAAAAATAAAATATATCGAATTTAAATCTTTAAATCCGAACAATCAAAATAGTTGTTCGGATTTTTTATTTTCAGATTAACTTCAGATAAAAATAAATCGAAAATAAATCAAAAACAAATGGAAAACAAATCAAAAACTTATTACAATAAATTTTTTTTAATATATTCTTAGTTAATAGTCTAAACCATTAAACCGATAACTAAAAACTATTTTCGATGAAGGAGAGAATATATGCAAAAAGTAAAACTAAATAACCAAAACAACCTGCGCCAGGTAAAAAAAGAAGGCTATATCATCATCCCCAACTATTTCCTAAGGGAATACATAAAGATTTTAGGTGTTGGCCCGGCTATGTTCTATCAATATCTTCTCACTTATTGTCATAAAAATAAAAACACTGCCTGGCCTTCGCTTTCAACATCAAGCAAGGATACAGGTATAACCAAAAAAACCCTGACTAAATATTACCGCATACTAATTCAATATGGCTTAATCAGAAAATTCTCCAAAAAAAAATTATCCTCCGATGGCTATATGAGAAATATCTACCAATTAACTCCCCTCGATGGGGAAAAAATTACACTACATAAGGGAAATTTTTACCACAATATAGGGGTAAAAATTACTCCTGACTCAGGGAAAAAATTACCCCCTAACAATACCAATCTTAACATTACCAATACAACAACCAAAGATGTTGTTGTTGATTTTAAAAAAATAAAAGAAAAAGGAGACCTGTCTGCGTGCGGACACGCACAGGCAGAAGAAAAAATGCAAGAGGTTCGAGAACGAATGCAAGAATTTAACTTTACTAAGAGTTTTACAGAAAAGGTACTCACAGAATATCCGCTCAAAAAAATTGAAGAGAAATTAGAAATGTATGCAGAAGGAAAGCAAGTACGGAATCCTCCCGCCTGGCTAATCTCCGCCCTAAAGAATGATTACCGGGATGCGGAACCTTCTCTGTCATTCCCTCAGTCTTCTCTGTCATTCCCGCGCAGGCGGGAATCTATAAGATATGATGAAGAACCCGCAGAAGGAAGCGGGGATGATAAATGTAGGGGCGTATTGCAATACGCCCTTCCCCAAAATGTCATTGCGAACGACCGCAGGGAGTGTGGCAATCCCAAGCATGTCAATCTCGATTCCCTACTCCCCTCTCCCCCGGAGGAAGAGGGTCAGGGTGAGGAGGATAAAATCCTCTCCACCGAAGAAGCAAGAAGACGGTTTCATTTTCTAAGAGAAAAACTAATGGCAATGGATTCACCTTAGTCTAAATAAAACGGGGACAGGTTACTTTTCCCAAACCCCGTAGGACAGGCGTCTCGCCTGTCTATTTCTTATTTCCTCCCCCTTCGAGGGGGGAGGACTAAGGTGGGGGTGAGAATTGTCATTGCGAGACCTGTTTTTAGGTCGTGGCAATCTCATCTTGCACCTGTATTTTTAAATCTTGATCACTCATTACTTATCACTTATTACGCAATTAACCAGTATGTTAATTGCTAAGAAGGAGGTGAAAAAAATAATGGCAACCGAATTAGGAGAAGTAACCAGTTATAAGAGACTCTATATGCAGTTTAGAGACAGTGTAGGCAAAACCATCAATCTGACCTTGAATAACCCCAAGAACGTAGATGACGGAGACTATGTGGACTTTGCCGCCCAGGATGCCGCAATAGAGGGAGTGATGGATACCATCATCGCTAAGAACATCTTCCATAATAGCGGTAATGACTTAACAGCTAAAGTAAATGCTCGGATACTCGATTATAAGTCTACTGATGTTATGGATGTGTAAGCAAAAAGGCAGTAAGCCTTTTTGCGGTTAGCCAGTTAGCTGGTTAGCTGGTTGAGAAAAAATACAAATTTAGAGGTAGGGGCTCGATTCCTGTCTGCGTGCAGAAACGCACAGGTAGACATCATCGAGCCCGGTATTACGGGGCGGATAAATCCGCCCCCTACCACTTGCAACGTGTAACTCGCAACCAGTATTTTTAGTGGGTCAATCGGTAAATTAACAAACGAGTGAAAGGAGTTTGTTTCATGTTAGAAGCAATCTTAAGTAAATATCTACTCAATGCCCTACTGTTATCTTTAGTCTCTATCGTTTATAGTTTCCTAAAGAACAAATTAGGAGAAGATAGAGCAAGTACCATAAAAGAAGCCATCCTCTCTGCCATGCTCTGGGCAGAAGAAGAGCTGGGGATAGGAAATGGCAACCAAAAATGGGAGATCGCCTGGAAGAAATTAATAGAGATACTGGCCAATAAGAATATCAAATTAAGAAAATCGGAAGAAAAGACAGTAAAGACTATGATGAAGGCCAATGTGGGAAGGATTAATAAACAGACATACGATATCTTATCAAAAAGAAAATTACTAAAAGATAAAGGCCCTATCCAACAGTCATTGTTGGTGAAGTAGTTAGCCAGTTTGTCACTGCGAGCCCTGATTTATCAGGGCGTGGCAATCTCAATCTATACCGTAGGACAGGCGTCTCGCCTGTCTATTTCTTATCTCCTCCCCCTCGCAGGGGGAGGACTAAGGTGGGGGTTTACTGAAAACTGTAAACCGAAAACTAAAAACTATTTCCGACGAAGGAGGAAATTCTCCATGCAAATACTAAATAGTATAAACAATATAAAAATCGCTACCCATTTCAACTTATCCGAGTTTGCCTGTCCCTGCTGTAATCTGGTGATGTTACATCCCAAACTGCTGGCAAAATTGGTAGAGTTAAGGAATATTCTGGAAAGACCGGTTTATATTACCTCCGGATACCGCTGTTTCGAACATAACCAGAAAGTGGGAGGGGTAAGAAACAGCTATCACCGTATCGGACTGGCAGCAGATATTAAAGTAAAAGATATCAACTTAATTGAACTTTTAGAGATATGCGAGAATATAGATTTTAACGGTATCGGGTTTTATGAGAAGAAGGATTTTTTACACTTGGATGTGCGGCCTACCAAACGCACCAGGTGGAGGGAGTAATAAAAAGCTGCCAAAAAGTGCCTGGCACTTTTTGGCAGCTTTTTAAGGAAGGAGTGAAATAATGGATGTTAAAACATTGTCTGAAGTAATCGCTAATCAGGGCTTTCCTATCGCCCTATCGATACTCTTAATCTTTCGTATCGACAAATTTATGCAGGAGATAGTAATTGCCCAAAAAGATGGTTATCGTCAAATATTAGAAAATACTAAAGAAATACACAACACTATAACCACCCTAAACCAACAAAACCGTGAATACTATTCTCTGCGCTTCTCAGAAGTGCAAAAAGAACTCTCAGGTATGAAGGTAGAGCTGGTGAAAATTGATTAGAATAAAAGGGGACTATACTTTGATAATAAAAAGTATGGTCCCCTTTTTTCTTTTCCAATCTATACTAAGATATTGCACTCACCACCGTTAGTATAGATTACTATCTACCCTGATAAGTGAGTATCTACCAAGCAAGGTTTATCTAATACTATAATAATATTCATCTTCAGAATAATCTTCTTCTCTTTGTTCTTTAACTCGCAAGTAAGGCAATGAACCCTTATCTATCTTGGCGTACTTGCCCTTTCGGGTTTGTTTTAAAAAGGTTAATAACACCTTCTCTTCTTTTTGTCTTAATTCTTTTCTCTTTAGTTTCACGATTTTTCCTCCTCTTACTTAACAATAATTTTCCTTCCTGTTTGTATTTCAATCTGATTTTTAATACCTGATAAATCTATTTCAAAACCACACTTACAAATAATTTTAGCATCTTTTGGAAAAGGTATAAATCCTTTATTTTTGAAATCTACATCAATCTGAGGATTTGGATTAAATTTTGCATATATCTTGTAAACTTCCCCACACTTTGGGCACTTTTGTTCAATTTCAACTACATCCGGGATTGGCTTTGGCTTTTTTGGTATCCTTATCGGAGCCCCCATAGGAACAGCTTGCCTAAATATTTTGTTATCTTGAGTGGCAAATATCTTAAAAGAGGTAGTAGTTTCGAAAATCATCTTACAAACTGTTTGAATTCTATACACAATATCAGCTAATTTCGGGTCATCATCTACCCTGGTTATCTTTAATCCAATTTCCTCCAAATCGTTAATTTTTATTGACCTTCCATACGATCTCCATTTAGAATGATCTGTTAATTCTTTTGCAATCTCCTCTGCTCGTTTCCTTTTCATTTCTTTGGTTACAGCTATTTTACGGGTTTCGGTAACAGTCCATTTCTTGAATTTGTAATTTATCAACCATTCAACTACTAAATCTTCAGCAAATTTTAACGCATAAAACACGCTACCTAATTCACCAGGTGTAATCTGTGCTACCATTGTAGCATCAAATGGATTTAACCTACCTTGTTCTTCTGCTTCTTTCCTTTTCTCTTCAACCCATTCCATATAGTCATATGCTGATATTACAGAACGCCCAATTTTCATTTGTGCGTCAATCGGTCCCAAGCTCCCAGTTTCAGTCATCAAAATTTCGTCACCTGACAAAACAATAATCGTACCGGCACTCTTAGCCTCCCCAGATACTACAAATGAAACTGTATCAAAGTTATTGCGTAAGAACTTGACTATCTCTTCGGCTGTTTCACCACTACCTCCTGGTGTTTCCATATATAGATCAACCTTCTGAAATTCTTTTTTGTCTGCCAATAAATCATGAATTAAATAAAAGTCTGGTTGCTCTAATGAAATACCAGGGATAGGTTTTCCAATTGCGGCAGCATACACAAATAAATATGTATCTCTCAATTTGTTATATTCAGATATTAAATTTAACAACTCGGATTCCAATTCAGAGACGCTTAATCTTTTGTTGATATATTCATTCATTAAACCCATATTAGATATCCTCTCTTTAAATTTTGCAATATTCAGATATTTAATGTACAGCTAAAGACCAGGCTTTTTCCGCCCTATAGATATTCCTTTATATTTTCTTATAGAATCCTTACAATTCTCAGGATCTATTATATTAATTTTAAATTTAGAACTTAAAAAGGTAGATATTTTATCTAATACATTTATCCTTATGCATAATTATAACACATATTAAAAAAATAAAATACTCTTACCCTAAACCAACAAAACCGTGAATACTATTCTCTACGCTTCTCCGAGGTTCAAAAGAACTCTCCGGCATGAAAGCAAAATTGGGCCTGCCCTGCTAAATGTTTTTTATTTACGCAGGGTTCACCCCATTAAATCAAAAAAGGGGATGGCTACTTTTCCCAAACCCCGTAGGACAGGCGTCTCGCCTGTCTATGAAAATGTCATTGCGAACGACCGAAGGGAGTGCGGCAATCTCAATCTTCTCTGTCATTCCCCCGGTCCTCTCTGTCATTCCCATGAAAATGGGAATCCATTATCCCCTCTCCCCTAACTAAAAAAACTTCTCTTAATTAATTATTGGTAAGCACTTTGGCGATTATCAACAGATATCATAAAGACTATTTTATTTTTGTCATCAATCTCATAAAAAAATCTGTAACTGCTTATTCTATAGCGCCAAGTATCCGGTTTATAGGTTGCGAGCTTTTTTATATTTTTGCCAAAATAGGGATTTTGTTTTAGTTGAGGGTAAACATAGTTAAGAAGTTTTGTCTTTATCCGTCCCTGCTGTCCGCTAAAATCTTGTTCAAGTCCCTTTAGGAATTGATCGGTCTCAAATATTCTAAACTTATTCAACGAATTTGCCCTTCATCTCTTTGGCATCGCGATGTCCGATCTTTAATTTTTCCATCAGGTTCTTATCTGATTTGATCTGGGCCATCTCAATGGGGTCTACATAATAAGATTCCTCTATATCTTTTATCACCCTGGAAGTGATAAAATTAGAAATAGGACGATGCTCAATTTTAGCAGCAGCTGATATTCTCTCATATTCTTCTTCTGAGAGCCGTAATGTTACTACTTTCGCCATCCAAAGTCTCCTCGTTTTATATATTCAATAATATTCTATTATATTATAATATATTCTTAATTATCTGTCAAGTGAACGAATGGTTGGACTTGTACTTCCTCTACTTCAATTACATTTATAATTCTACAAAAAAGATGGTTATCGACATATCCTGGAAAATACCAAAGAAATACATAATACTATTACCACACTAAATCAGCAGAATCGGGAATATTATTCTCTGCGCTTCTCGGAATTTCAGAAAGAACTCTCTGGAATGAAGGTAGAGCTGGGTAAAATTGAATAAAACCATTAATAAAAGGGGACAGGCAACTTTTTTGTTATAAAAAGTAGCCAGTCCCCTTTTTTCTCTTATTATAGTATTATAGGTTTTTATATATTAATGTAAAATTTGGTACCAGGTATAAAACTTCTTATAAGGGTTTATTTTACCTTAAAAACCCACCTTCTTTGAAGGTGGGTTGTTTACTTAAATTTCTCCAGCAAATTTTAATAATTCTTGTATTAACTCTTTATTTATCCAAAAACCTGTTTTCATTAATTTCCTGAGTGTATCTTTCAAGGAGACAATTTTCCCCTCAAATTTAGCTCGCAATAGAATTCCTATTGTTCCCGTTATTTGAAGATCGTAAATTCTCGCAGTTTCTCTCGCATCCAAATCATCCAATAAAATTAGATCAGCATCTATTTCCAAAGCTAAAGCTATAGCTTCAGATTCTCCGTAGTCTAAATGGCTTTCCAAAAGTTTAATTAAATTTTTTTCTTTTGTCTGCTTTACTTCAATCCAGTTGGCTTCTTTTAAAAATTTTACCTCTTCTCTATTTTTTCCCTCTACAATACATTCTTTATAAACAGCTTCGGGAACTACAATTTTCTGAAAATAATCTTTTAACAATCCAAGATAACCAATCTTAGATAAATGGATGAGAGGTGATGAATTACTAATGACCTTTTGCATAATTTTGGTCTTCTTTAAGCTCTTTTTTTGAATAATGTCTCTCTATCTTTCTTTCTCCCAAACTATCTATAAACTCCCACTTGCTTATTCCTGCTAATCTTCTCGCTACTCCCATAGTAGTCATTCCCTTTTTATACAAGAAAAAAGCAAATTCCTTCTTCAATTCACTCTCCAAGAGTCCTTTGGGTAATTTTATAGCCTCAATAAGCTCATCGGGGATAGTTAAAATTAAGGGCATTCTTCTCCCTCCTTTATTTAATCAATAGTCTTAAAATCATTTATATTAATTATATCATAAAATCTAAAAAAGTGTGAAGAAATCAAACGAACTTTATTATCTCCATACCTTTATTTTCATAAATTAAAAAAGTTGCCTGTCCCCATTTTTCCGTTTCTTTTCCACAATTAATCTTCTCTTTTATCCTCCTGATAAGCTCCGCCCTTGAAATATCTCTTTTCAAACTCCTCTATAATCTCTGGGAATGCTGATTTTAGTTTGCCAAATTTTAAAGTATCAGCTTTCCAGGCGGCTGCCATTATCAAAGATGCAAATGACTGACCTTCTGCCGCTATTTTCTTCGATTCTTCATAATCATAAAGACTCATTTCTTATCTCCTTTAACACAAGTTCTTTTCTACTTATTCTTATCTAATATTTCTTCTAATTCATCTAAAGACTTGACTAATTATATATAAACCAATATCGCAATCACCCCAAATACTGCCTCAATACCCATCAGTACCAGCACCAGATTACGCTCACTAATTCCCCCACACACCTTCATAATCAATTGCGCTAATCCTACCGCGCCACTATCTGGGCAATACAACTTTCCCTCTCTATAAATTCCCCACCAATTTTTACCGGGAAAACCATTCTTCGCCTTGATTAAAAAATCGACCACATAAGGAATCACCAAAATAACTCCCGCGGTTTCATAATTACCAATAATCACTGCACTGGCTATAACTGCCCCGATAGTTAAGGTCCCTACATCACCCACCAAAACCTTGGCCGGATACCAATTATAATATAAAGTTGCCACCAATGCCCCCAAGGCTGCTAATAAAATTATCAGCGCAGTCGTCTGCCCAATCAAATAAGCAATAACAGCCAGCGCCCCAATCGCCACCACTCCCATTCCAACTTCCAAGCCGTTAAAGCCCGCCAGCATATTCACTGCATTAGCTGCTCCGGTAATCCCCAAAGGCACCAGAACCAGAGGATAGAAAATACCAAAATCTATCATTCCCACGAAAGGAACTCTCATCATACTATATCCTTCTTTTAGTGCCATTAAAGGCAAAGCAGCAAATACCGGGATGACCGCCTTAATCCACTGCCGTATAGAAATCAAATCATCAAAGACCCCGATCATTACCACAATCAATACGGTAGATAAGACAGCCAGAATCGAAGTCAAACTAACCGAAAGAAATAAATCAAAAAAGGTCCTTAAAAAAATGGCAAAAACTATTCCTACTCCAAAGCCAGCGGCTATTACCAATCCACCCATCTCTGCAATCTCTTCCTGTTTATCACTATTCATGTTCTTTCCCACAATCCCCGCCTTCTTCAATCGAGGTATTATTATAGGAAATCCCGCAAAACTCGCTATGAACGAAACTAAAAAAATCAAAAAAATCATATTTTCCTCTTCTGCTTTCTTTAAATTATCTGATTAAAAATTTAGTACATTAATATTAATATAATTCTACAAAACTTTTAAAAAATCCTTCTTTTTTTATTAATAAAATTGTTTTTATCACCTGAAAACAATAAAAAATCGAAAATTTATACACGATCGATAGTAAATGCCTATTTCAAAATATCGTCAAGTTCCGGAGAATACCAAAGAAATACATAATACTATCCACACTAAATCAGCAAAATCGGGAATACTATTACCTGCGCCTTTCAAAAATTCAGAAAGAATTGGCAGGAATGAAGGTAGAATTAGGTAAAATTAAAAGCTAAAAAGAGAAACACACAAAAAAGTGTTAGGGTATTTTGTTCTAAATATTTAATAAAAAGTAGCATGCCACTTTTTCCCTTTTTTAATTAATGAAAATTTGGTATAGAAAACCCAGTATACACCCATGGTCATACCCGTGGAATTCTGAGCTTCGGGGTAATAAAAGTAATTAAAAAGAAATTAAAAATATTACAAATAATATCTTTCTTTTTGTTACTTTTACGTCATAATGTTAAAAACAAGCTTGTTAAAGAATCATTATTTAATTTGTTCGCGTCACAAAAAATTGGAATCACCAAGCAAATTTAGGTACAATGCTATTTAAAACTAAGCCTTTACTTTACACGGAAACTATTCTATTACATTAATTCATTATATATTTGATAAATTGATTCTAACATTTTTTCTTTGGAAAATTTCTTTTTAACTCTTTTTAATGCATTCTTAGAAAATTTAGTCGCTAATTCCTTATCATTTAAAATTTTATTAATCGCCTTAGCTAATGCCTTAGCGTCTCTCGGTGGCACAGTAAATCCAGTTTCACCGTTTATACTAACGTAAGGAACTCCAGTCGGTAAATTTGTGTTAACTACTGGTTTCCCATAAGCCATAGCCTCCATCTGAACAATACCAAAGGCTTCACTTGGCTCTATCGAGGGCAAGACGAAAAGATCGCAGATTTGGTAACAATATTTAAGTTCCTCACCTGATACCTTTCCAAGGAATACGATCTTCTGCTCAACTCCAAGAGATTTGACTTTTTGCTCTAACCTTTCTCGCATCTCCCCTTCACCAACTATTAGAAGTTTGGATTCTACTTCCTGTATGGCTTCGATAAGATACTCAAGCCCCTTGTAATAATTCAACCGGCCAACGAATAGGACTATCTTCTCATCTGGCGAAAATCCCAAATCTAATTTCTTTTTTATAAGATGACCGAATTCATTTAGGTCTATCGACAGAGGGACTACGGTGCATTTATCCTTGTAGGGGCTTAGATATTTGGATGATTTAACTAGGTTAGGAGAGGTCGGTAAAATTTTGTCAGCCCTTTTTAGGAATCGATGCAGAAAAGGTTTATAGAATCTCATTAACCTCTCTTGCCTTACTATATCACTGTGATAGGTTACCACTACCTTTTTCTTTTTCGATGCCATCAGTAAATAAGAGAGAACTCCTAAAGGAAAAGGGAGGTGAAAATGAAGGATATCTGCTTTTTGGCTTTTCCAAGCCAGCAGGAATGGAAAGGTAAAAGACACTGGCATGCCCCAATAAATTCCGAGACTGCTTGCCTTAATTACCTTAACCTTATTAATTAATTGTTCGCTTCCCCTACCTATCGGCTGACAGGTCAAAACCTCCATATCAACCTTTCCCTGCAACCCTTCAGCAATATCTTGAATAACTTTCTCTACTCCACCAATCCACGGATAATATAATTTATTTATTTGAAGAACCTTTATTCTTTTCATCTTGTTAATTCATAATACAAATTTTCTATTTTTTGTACCATTTCCTCTAATGTAAAGTTATTTTTTACCCTTATCAGCCCCTTTTGTCCCATTTTCTTAGACATCTTTCTATCTTTCACTAATCTTGTAACCGCCTGAGCCAACATCTCAGGGTCTCTGGGAGATACAAGAATCCCCGTTTCTCCATCTACAACTATTTCTCGATTACCACATACATCAGAGGCAATAACTGGTTTATCAGCTGCCATAGCTTCTAAGAGCACAATGGGTAACCCCTCCCATAGAGTAGATAAAATAAAAATATCTGTAATAGACAAAATCTCTGGTATATCTCTTCGAGTGCCTACAAAAACAATTTTGTCATTAAGACCTAAATTTTTTGCATAACTTTTTAGTTCTTCCCGCATTGGTCCATCACCAACTATTAATAAATAAAAATTAGACAATTCTCTTTGTAAAAGTTTAAAAGCTGATATTAAAGTAAAATAATCTTTTTGGGGATGTAACCTGCCAATCATCGTTAGAAGGAAAGCATTTGGAGGGATCCTAAGCTCGTTTTTCTTTACATTTTTATCTAAAGAGATATTGCGAAATCTTTCGATATCGATGCCATTCCAGATAATTTTGACATTATCATTTCTGGCTAACCCCATCTTAATAACGCTTTCCCTATCAGAATGCGAAACACAAACTATCACATCGGTAAAAAGGTTAAGGATCCTCTCCAGTAGGAGCAAAAAGAGTTTTTTGAGAAGATTTCGATAATGAACCACATGAAAGCCATGGATGGTATAAAGGATTTTAGGTCGTTGCCATATCAAAATAGCTGCCAATCGCCCAAAAAGGGCAGCTCTTGTCCCATGAAAATGAACAATATCGAAATTGCCCCTACTAATAAAATCACGTAAATTGAGAAATTCTTTTAGGGAGAATCTGCTGAAAACGTTAAATGAAACAACTCTAATTTTCAACCTTCGAAGATCAGTAAAATTAACATTTCCATTATCTTCTGGCATGACAACTGTGAGATCAAATTTAGATCTATCAATCCCTTTGGCGATACAAAATATGTGTTCAGCCGCCCCTCCTTGTGAAGAGGCAACTATCTCTAAGATTCGCATTTATTCGCCCTCCTTAATGACAGCAGTATCCCCATAAAAAACCAGAAATACATATTAAGTATGCGGGAATCAAATGTTGAGGATCCAAGGTTCATTATAGACATAGCAACAATGATGCCTACAATACCTAAAGCAAGGCTCTTCAAATAAGTATCTGTCAAAGAATAATAAATTGATACTCCTTTTATAAAAAGAGAAACCAGCAACAAGAGGTATGCCAACAGTCCAACTAGTCCCATCTCAGTCAGAATTTGAAAATAATAATTGTCGGTGATGATGCCAGGAACAAGACCTTCTGCAAATCTTGCTTTCGCTGCTCCCTGGGTTCCAAGTCCGATTCCGAGCAAGGGGTTATCATTAATATATTGGAAAGACCTTTCTACCTGTGCAATACGAGTTGCTATTCCTATCCGGGATACCTCATCTTGGGAAAAGAAACGTTGAACCAAAATAGAATCATAGAAAATCACGCTAAATAATAGCAACCCACTCAAGATTAGAATTAAACCGACCATGAGTTTGAACCGTTTAAGAAAGACACTTATAAAAAGTAATGAAGCGATTAGGGCAAAAACCGCACTCCTTGAAAAAGTAAATATAAGTGCTGTAATCATAAGAAAAATTATCACTAACAAGAGAATACTTTTCTTTTTAGTTGATAACCACAAACTAGCAGCAATCAAAATTAGCATCACCATGTAGATCCCAAAGACTAAAGGGTTGTCCACCCCCGCACTAGATCGAGTAATTTTCCCAAAACGAACTAACGCCCCCCCTACTCCGTGCTCAAATCCCAACCGAGTAAGTAAAACACCACCTGTTAATGGCTGCAAGAGACCAAAAACAGCTAACAGTCCCCCAAAAGCAATAATAACGGTTATCGCCCTCTTTATTTGCTGCTTTGAGGAAAAGACGTTTACCGTAAGATATAGTATAACTATATAAAAAGCAGTATTTCTAAACCCCAAAATTGCTGTCACCTTTTCAGGGGAAATAACTATAAAAAGAGCAATAATACATATATAAATTAATGGATATTTCAAAGGAATGTATACTCTTGCTTTGTCCTTCGTGGATATCGTAAAAAACCATCCTATTAAAACAGATAAAAGTAGAATGTCTCTCAACACCGCTCCCATCCCTAGTTCTGCTCCTCCTAAAAATCCAGTAGGTAAAACTTGAGAGATAATATTGCTAAAGAGTGCGACAATCAGGAACAATAATAGCCCAGTCCTTAAATTTTTCAGAGATATTAAAAAAGCGACCAGAAGAAAAAAGGATCCTACTATAGATAGGGGATAGATTGAAGAATTTACCCCCAAGAACACACCAACGAATAAGAGGACTGCAACAATTAAAAAGGTATGGCTCTGGGAAACCCCATTTATGATTCTTGAAGTACTGATACTATTCATCATTTATATCAACCCTCGCAATTTTAAATATAACTTGAGCAAAGGATGTTGAAAAGGGTTATGTTTTTGGTAGTAATAAAGCTGGTTTACCCTATATATATTAGAAATTTTCTCTTCTGCTACCGTTGCCATTGATCTTCCATGTGCATGTAAAATCTCACAGTTACTATTATAATAAATTTTCCATCCTCTTTTCTTAACTCTTTTGCAGAGATCTATCTCCTCAAAATAAAGGAAGTAATTCTCATCCATGCCCCGAACCTCTCTATATGCCTTAGAGCGAATAATCAAAAAGGCGCCACTTACCCAATCTACCTCTCTTGATTTATTATAGTTCCATTTGAGTAATCGATCAAAGTAACCATTACTTCCAGCTAATTTCTTCCCAAATTTTAAGCTAAGCTCTGTAAAAAGATTTGGGAACCTATTAGCAGAAAATTCAATTCGCCCATTGGGATTTACAATTTTACAACCTGCAACCCCAACTTTAGGGTATTTATTCATAAAATGCACCATTTTATACAAAGTATCTTCTTCTACTAAACAGTCGGGATTTAATAATAAGAAATACTCTCCTGTTGCATTTTCAAAAGCCTTATTATTAGCCTTAGAAAACCCGACATTTTCTTTATTTCTTATAAGTTTGACCTGTGGAAATTCGCTTTTGACCATCTCTACACTGCCATCAGAAGAAGCATTATCCACAACAAATATCTCATAATCAATCCTAGAAGTATTCTCAAAGATTGATTTTAAGCAATTTCGTAAAAAGTTTTTACTATTATAGTTAACTATTGAAATGGATAAATGCATTATTTTTTTTGAGCCACCTTATTAAAACAGTTAGCCAATTTTCTTGTTAATTCTTTTCTATTAAATCGTTTTAGTAAATCTTGTCTTGGAGTGATTTTTAATCTTCCCTCTTCATATTTTTTATATAGTTTAAGAATTGCATTTTTGATTGCCTCAACATCTTCTGAAGAGACAACAATCCCTAAATTATTCGTTCTAATCAAATCTGCAGCAATTCCTTTAGGGGGCACAAGAGCTAAAATTGTTTTTCCTACCCTAATGTACTCAAATATTTTTCCTGTATATATACTTTCTTCCTCAATTATTAAAAGCAAAACATCTGACTCAAGTTGATATTGTAAACTCTTTTTATAATTTACATATTCTTTGATCATAACAACATTATTTGGCTTTAGGTTGATAAGTAATTTTTTGTGCCGCTCGCTAAAGGTTCCAATAAATCTAACTATAATATTATCTTTTACCTTGGGTTCCTCATTAATCAACTGTTGCAGTGCTTTCAGAAAATGCTTTGGTGTTCGCCTGCCTTGGAAGGTGCCGGTATAAGTAATTGTAAATTTATCATTTTTTCTATCCATATCAGTATTCTGCGGAAAGCTTTCTTCATCAAAACCATTAGTAATGGTATCTGTTTTGTTTGATGATAATATTTGAGAATATCTCGATAAGAAATCATCATTAATGGGAGGAGTTGCAGATATTATAAAGTCTACATTTTTAATAAATATCTTTTCATAGATTTTATATAAAAATTTTTTCACTTTATGTTTTAAGAGTTTATTATTAAGGCTGGGGTCACTAACAAAAGAATCCCGAAAGTCAGCCACCCAAGGTTTCTTATTAATTTTTTTTAAAAAATACCCAATGAAATGTTCACTATGAGGTGGAGATGTGGTATAAATTATATCAACACCTTCCCTTTCGATTATTCTTTTACCTTGAATTATTGCTGGAATTATCCAACCAATCATAGGATCCGGAAAAATAAAGAAAAAAAGTCGCCAAAAAAATACCTTCAACTTTTTAGTGTTCGTTTGGTTAGAATACCAAGATAGAAGATTAAAATCCTTAGGCATCCCCCAACATTTTGTACGGTAAACTTTGGCGATATTATGAATTTCTTCAAGTAATGTTAAATCATAGGAAATCCAACCAGCTTTTTCTGGAGATAAAACTATCGGTTGCCATCCAAAATTGGGTAAATATTTGATAAACTTCAATGTTCTTTGTATTCCTCCTCCGCCAAGGGGAGGAAAATAGTAAGCAATTATTAACACTTTTTTTAATTTTATTTTCTTTTCTTTTACTTCTATTAATTCTTTTATTTTCATAATACTTCCATTATTTTAAAATATATTTCATTTTGCTTCTTCAGTTCTTCTATTTTATCTTAACTCATAATTCTTCTTCATCCATCTCTTATATTCTCCACTTCTTATATTATCTACCCATCTCTGATTATCTATATACCATTTGATTGTAGTGTCCAATCCTTTTTCAAAATCAAATTGCTGGCTCCAACCCAATTCATTTTTTATCTTATCACAATTTATGGCATATCTTCTGTCATGACCCGGTCTATCTTTTACAAAGGTAATTAACTTCTTATAATAATCTTCATCTCTTCCTTGCAGCTGCCCTATCTTCTCACAAAGAAAATTAACCAGCTTGATATTTTCCCATTCATTCCCTCCGCCAATATTATAAGTCTCGCCAACTTTTCCCTTATTTAATATCTCCCAGATTGCCGAACAATGGTCTTCCACATATAACCAATCCCGCACATTTTTCCCATCACCGTATACCGGCAAAGTCTTTTCTTCTAAAATATTTAATATCATCAAAGGAATTAGTTTTTCCGGAAATTGATAAGGACCATAATTGTTAGAACAATTAGAAACGGTTACTGGTAATCCATAAGTTCTATGATAAGCTCTTACCAAATGGTCTGAGGAAGCTTTAGAAGCAGAATAAGGACTATTGGGTTTATAGGCGGTATCCTCATAAAAATATTTTCCTTCTTCTATTGAACCATAGACCTCATCTGTGCTGATATGATGAAATAAAATCTGCTCTTTCTCCTTCTCTTTCCAGCATTCCCGAGCCACTTCTAAAAGATTAAAAGTTCCCATAATATTAGTCTGTACAAAATCTTTGGGCCCAAAGATAGACCTATCTACATGTGATTCAGCAGCAAAATTAACTACGGTATCGATATTATATTTCTCAAATATCCTTTCAATCTCATCAAAATCGCATATATCTGCCTTCTCAAAAAAATATTTTTCTCCGCCATATTTATTCTCTATCTCTACTAAATTCTCTGAATTACCAGCATAAGTTAGTTTATCTACATTGATAATCTTACCCCCAAAAGAGGTACTTTTAAAAATATAATGGATAAAGTTTGAACCGATAAATCCTGCTCCCCCGGTTACTAAGATGGATTTAGGATGTAGGGGGTTGGATTTTGGATTTGAGATTGGGGATTGGGGATTTTGTAAATTATTAGTGTTTTTTTCTTTCTTCATCATATTTTCCTTTTCAATGAATTTATTAATCCATTTAACATTTTAATAATATCTTCTATTTTAGTTTTCAGTTCCAAATATCTTTCCATACTGATATATCCTAAATCTTTTGATAAAAGTAAAAAATATTTAATCTCATTTGCACTACCTCTTGCATTATATAAATAGTTTATATAATCTTTTGTCGTATTTCTGCTGTTTCCTTCAGCAATATTTGACGGAATAGAATATGACGCTCTTATTAGTTGATCAACTAACCTAAATTTCTCCTCATTTGGAAAGGTCTCAGTTATTTTATAAATCTCTAAAACAAACTTATGAGATTCTTTGAATACATTTAACTCTTCATAATTCATAACTAAATCCTATATCCTTCATCCAAAATCCTCTTCAAGCATTTCTCTAAAGACTCTCTCCAATAAGGAATTTTAATATTCAACTCTTTTTTTATCTTCTCTTTAGATAAAACTGAATATCTCGGTCTCCTGGCTGCTGTAGGATAATCCTCAGTCTTAATAGGTTGTATCTCTACTTTTTTATTGCCCTCAATTAATCCTAATTTTTTAGCTTTATTATAAATTGCCTTAGCAAATTCATACCAGCTGGTTGTTCCTTCATTGGTAAAATGATATATCCCATAACTAACTGAATCATCCTCTATTATCTTTAAAATAGCCCCAGCCAAATCAACCGTATAAGTGGGAGAACCCCACTGGTCTTCTACTACCTTTAGCGAATCTCTTTCTTTAAATAATCTTAACATAGTATAAACAAAATTATTCTCGTGTAACCCATAGAGCCAGGCGGTGCGGATGATAAAATATTCTTCTAATATCTTTTTTATCTCCTCTTCGCCCGCTAATTTGCTCTTACCATATATATTTATTGGATTAGTTTCATTATCTTCACTATAAACAAAAGATCCCTTTTGCCTGCCATCAAAAACATAGTCAGTAGAGATATGGATTAATTTAATCTGTCTCTTTGCCGAAAATAAGGCAATATTCCTAGCCCCATCTTTGTTTATTCTAAAAGCCTTATCTTCTTCTTCTGCCTTATCTACCTTAGTATATCCTGCACAGTTGATTATCCATTTAATCTTCTTATCTTTTCCAAATTTCTCCAGCGCCTTATAATCACAAATATCGATTTCATTATCACTGGCCCAATAAACAAACCCTCGCTCTTTTAATAATTTTTCTACATCATTGCCCAGCATCCCTTTATTTCCGATAATCCAGATCATAGACTATTTATCCTCTTTAATAAAATCTAAATAAAATTCATCCTCTTTATCTTCATGCCTTATCTCATCAACTTCTTCTTTCCTGTCCCAACCTCGATACAATTTATCGGGGTAATTTAAGACCATCCCATCTGCACCTTCTGAAATATTCTTATAACCATGGACTACTCCCGGCGGAACAATTACTCTGATAGGATTATCCTCTCCTCCGACTACTTCCCAACAACATCCGAAAGTATTACTCTCTTTCCGATTATCCCATAACTTTATCCTAAAATTGCATGGCCCTATAAAACAGAATATATCAGTTTGCTTTAGATGTTCATGAGGTCCTCGGGTTATCCCTGGTTTGGTATAAGAGACATAGCTCATTACTGGCTGTAAATTATCCGGTAGATTATCTACCCTGAAGGTCTCTACCAAAAAACCTCTCTCATCAGAGAACTTAGTTATTTTTTTTATTACTACCCCTTCGATTTCACCTATTTTAAATTCCATAACTATCCTCTACTTTATTTTTTCTTCTTTTAAAATCATTTCCAAATATTTTTTATATTCATTCTCTGGTGATTGTTCAATTACCTTTTTGAATTGTTTAATATCTATATAACCCATCCTAAAAGCCACCTCTTCTATGCAGCCAATCTTTAGACCCTGTCTTCTCTCCATAGTAGCAATATAATTGGAGGCATCGAGCAAACTGTCCGGTGTCCCGGTATCCAACCAGGCATAACCTCGACCCAAAAGCTCTACCTTAAGATTCTCTTTCTTTAAATAGGCTAAATTTACATCGGTTATCTCCAGCTCCCCTCGGGCCGAGGGCTTTAGATTTTTAGCTATATCCACAACTTCATTATCATAAAAATAAAGACCAGGAACGGCATAATTAGATTTAGAAATTTTTGGTTTTTCTTCTATGCTTATAACTTTATCATGTTCATTAAATTCAACTATACCATATCTTTTCGGGTCAGAGACCCAATAACCAAATATATAGGCTCCATTTTTAAGAGTAGCCATTTTCTGTAAAGTAGTAGATAAGCTATGTCCATAAAATATATTATCCCCCAATATCAGACACACCGAATCTTCGCCAATAAACTCTTCTCCGATGATAAAGGCCTGGGCAATTCCCTCTGGTTTGGATTGCTCACGATATGAAATATTAAGTCCCATCTCCCGCCCATCTCCGAAAAGCTCCTTAAATTTTGGTAAATCCTGAGGAGTAGAAATAATCAATATATCTTTAATCCCCGCTAACATCAAGGTAGATAGAGGATAATATATCATTGGCTTATCATACACTGGAATTAATTGCTTGCTTACTGCTTTAGTTAAAGGGTTGAGACGACTCCCCGACCCACCAGCTAAAATTATACCTTTCATTGATTACTCCTTTTTAATATTTATTTATTCTTACAATTTTTTTTCATTATTTACAGCATTTTATTGTCTCTACAATCTTTATAATTTGTTTTTCTTTTAATTCCGCAAACATTGGTAATGACAAAATTTCTTGACTGGCTTTTTCGGTAACTGGAAAATCTCCTCTTTTATATCCTAAATAATTATAAGCAGGTTGTAGATGTAGAGGAATAGGATAATGAATACCAGTAGCTATGCCATTAGATTTAAGCTCTTCTCTTAATTTATCTCGATCTTCTGTTCTTATAACATATAAATGATAAACATGTTTAGCATAATCGGCTTCATAAGGAGTAGTAATTCCACCAATATTAATTAATAATTCATTATATTTCTTAGCATTCTTTCTCCGCATATCATTCCATTTATTCAAATGTCTTAATTTCACCCTCAATATTGCCGCCTGCAAATTATCCAATCTGCTACTATATCCTTCTATATCATGTTCATATTTTTTGGTTATTCTACCATGATTTCTTTGCAATTTTATTTTCTCAGCTATTTCTTCACTATTAGTCACTACCATCCCAGCATCACCATAAGCCCCTAAATTCTTCCCAGGATAAAAACTAAAACAACCTACGTCTCCTATTGAACCAACTTTTTCCCCTTTGTATTCTGCCCCGTGAGCCTGAGCAGCATCTTCGATTATTTTTATATTATATTTCTTAGCCAATGCCATAATAGGTTCCACATCTGCAGGTTGCCCATATAAATGGACTGGAATAATGGCTTTTGTCTTCTCAGTTATTTTCTCTTCTATTTTAGAAATATCAATGGTGTATGTTTTGGGATCAATATCTACAAAGACAATTTTCCCTCCCACATTGCTAATTGCTTCAGTAGTAGCAATAAAAGTATGTGGTACAGTAATTACTTCATCTCCCTTACTAATTCCACAGGCCTTTAAGGCTAAAATTAAAGCATCAGAGCCATTAGCAACTCCTACAGCATATTTTACATCACAGAACCGGGCAAATTCTTCTTCAAATTTCTTTAATTCTTCTCCCATTATAAAACTTGTATTATTAAGTATATTTTGTATTGCATCATCAATTTCATCTTTAATAGAATCATATTGAACTTTTAAATCTACAAATGGAATCATTATTCTTCCTCCTCTACTTCATATGGTTTGTCTATTAAACCATAAGGACAGTTCAGATCTTTTATATATTTTATCTTTTTTGCCGGAACCCCAGTGTATACACAATTATCTTCTAATAGGTTTTTAGTCACCAAACTTCCCGCTCCCACAAGACAATTCTTCCCTATAACTATATCGGGAAGTATGGTTACATTGGCACCAACCTTGGTATTCTCTCCTATAGTTGCGCCTTTAACGCATTCTTTGGCTTTTTTACACAAAGGATGTAACACATTAGTTACCGTTACGCATGGTCCTATCCAACATCCTTTCTTTAAATAACTGTATTCGGGAATAAAAACATTAGAATGTATTCTCACCCTATCTTCAATTTTTATATGATGTTCTATAATGGAATGTGTACCTATGCTCACATCATCACCAATTTCATTAGATTCTCTAATATTAGCCCCGTGTCCTGTTTGAAAATTATTCCCTATTTTATTTCCAGCGTATATAACCGTATGAGACCTAATAACACAATTATCCCCAATAGTTGTAGCTAATTCTCCATCTTTATACCCCCGTAGAGGTTCTCCAATTATGACAAATTCTCCAATCTTTGCATTTTTGCCAATAATCACATTTTTATATACTTTTTTCATAATCATTCCCCAATTTACATTTTTTCGGTTTAAATCTTAAAAAAATTTCTTTTTCAGTTTCAATAGATTCATAAATTGCATTTATTAATTCCAATGATCTTCTCCCTTCAATCCCTTCTACTAAACCCCTAGTATTATTTTCGATTGCTCCTAATACGTTTCTAATATATAATTCATGTCCATATCCGTAAACATTTTTAGGTATATAGCTGCTATCAAAAGCCTCTTGATCATAATCTTTTTTATCTTTAAAATTCCATATTTTCATCTCGTTTACGGCAAAACCACCAATTTCCACAGTTCCATTTTCCCCTAATATACTAATCGATCCTTCTAGATCTACAGGATTAGTACAGGTAGTGGCTTCAAAAGTTCCTAATGCTCCATTGGTAAATTTAAATAAGGCAACTCCTGTATCTTCCACTTCAATTTTATGTAAAAAGGTATCTGATTTGGCAAATACTGATTCCACATCCCCCATCATCCATTCTAATAAATCAAGATGATGAGATGCCTGGTTAGTAAAAACGCCTCCATCATATTTCCAGGTCCCCCGCCAGTAATCCTGGTCATAATAGGCTTGGTCTCTATGCCATCTAACTCTCACCGTACCTAATATTAATTTACCAAATCTTCCTTCTTCTAATGCTTTCCTTAATAATTGGACAGGAGCATTAAATCTATTCTGTTTAACTACAAACAACTTTATTCCGGCTTCATCGCTAATTTTAACCATTTCATCGGCATCAGACAAAGTTAAAGCCATCGGTTTTTCTACTATAATATGTTTTTTGTATTTTGCTATATCCTTAAAGACTTCGGCATGTTTTCCACTTTCTACTAATATATTAACTATGTCAATATCTTCGTTATCTAACATCTTGTGGTAATCAGTATACCAAAGTATATTGCTTTCTTCCCCTTTCGATTTTGCTCGTTCTTTTTTTATATCACAAACCGCCACTAATTCAGCATTTTTAATATTATTGATAGCATTTATATGTTTATAAGAAATACGCCCACAACCTATTAAAGCAAATTTATATTTCTTCATTCCTTAATATTTCTCCTTTTCCCTTGATAAAATAAGCTTTTTAGGCGAACCCGCATTCAGTCCTGGTTAAATCCGTATTATTCTGCCTTCATGTTAACAAAATTGGTAATAGCAATTCTTTTAATACTATGTTTTAATATTTGCTCTACCTTGTAACTCATATTTAATAATTAAGCTCGTTTTTCATAAATTCTCTAAATCTTTCTTCCCAATTTGAAGCCCAGAAATATTCAGGGTTCACTTTTGAATAACCTTTTGAATTATCTTTTATAGCGTCTATTAATTCATCGGCACTAGAAAATTTATAACCAATTTCATCAGGTACATCACTATTCTCAAGAATAAATATTCTCTTTTCTGGAAATTTCAAAGCTTCAAATAAAGTCGTAGAATAATATCCAATTATTATATTATTCTTCGCTATTAGCTCATATATATTATAATTTCCTATAATTTCAATATTCGAATAACTTTTTAATGAACTATATCTTTCTTTAAACGGTATCTCTCCCGGATGTAGCTTAAAAATAATCCTATAATCGCTAAATGCTCGTGACAACTCCTTAGCTATACTTACCATATGTTCGGTAACAGTTCCCTGCGAGACAATAAGAATAGTTTTCCCCTCTGGAGTAATTTTTTGAATTAATTTTTCTGATAACTTATTTAAATAAGGATATCCTACAACTATTTTCTTACTTGGGGTTCGAATATTTTCTGTCCAATAATCACCAAACATTAATAAATAATCAGGAAGATATTCCCGACATTGATGATTCTCATTTTCAATACAAGATTTAGGATAATTATAAGCATAATGCTCTTCCGATACAAATCCATGTTGCACTTCAATTACCTTAAATCCTGCTAAATGCAATATTTTTGTTAAAATAGCTCCACCCCCAAGATAAGAAGCACAATGCACAAAAGCAATTTTGTTTGTAATGCGAGGTATAATCTTATTAAAATAATATTTTTTTATAACCGGGAAGCTAATAAGATTTTTTGTAATTATTGTATCTATGTAATCACTTTGAATTATATTGGGAAAAGCGGAATTAACAGCATTTGAAAAAGGAGTGATATCATCTTTTGCAATATTAGGTAACTTATACTTATTTATTTCTTTATTTAATTTTAAAAGTATGGTCAAGGTTTCAAAAATAAATGTATTTTCAGATTTAGGCAAAACGTTTGGGAAAAAACCCTGAAAATTATTCTCAAAATTTAATGGCTTAGAAAAACTTTTAAAATATCTTCCATATAACCTATTTTCGTAATATTTTGTTTCGTTATTAAAATATCGCAATACTGCTGTATTAAAAAATAAAACGTCAAAACAATCTCGCCTGACATTTAGCAAATAAAAAGTTTTCAAATGGTGTTTCCAAAGTTTTGGTGAAAGCATATTATACTTATTAACAGCATAATGAGGGTTAGAATATCCCTTATCGCTTATTTTGTATTTTGAGAAAATAGTAGTTCTTATTAATGGCCACAGATATAGTGAATTAATTTCAAAATCCCAGAGATTATATTTTTCTTCTTTTTCTAATAATTCATTCATAAAAAATAACCTTTTATCATTAAAATAAACGTAAAACTAAAAATTAATATATCTAATTTATCAATTACTTCCAATATTATGATTTTCTATCCCATCTTTGCTATTTATTTTTTATAAAAAACATCCAACCAATAAAAACTGCAAATAATACTTTTATAATTAAAGAAATGATAAAGATATTAATATAGCTGTTTGTAAAAATAAAAACTAATACAGCTAATATTATCCAAGCAAAATTTGACAAAACTCTTCTTATTGAAATAATATCTTTTTCTTTTAAAATATATTTTACATTTAAAAAATGAAATAAAAAAAGTAAAAAGTATGAAACAAGTGTAGTATAAGCTGCCGCGACGTATCCATATATAGGAATTAGCCAATAATTTAATCCAATATTAATTCCTCCTGCAAAGAGTGTTGCCAAAGAAATTAGACCAGTTTTTTTTCTATAAAAACTATAATTACCATATAAAGTATATAAAAATACTCCAACATAACCTATTACAATAATAGGAACTATGGGTAAAGCTGTATGATATTTCTCAGACGCCATTAAAGACACTATTTCTTTAGAAAATAATATCAATCCTATTGCTGTGAAATAAATATATTTTGAATAATTATAAGCTAAATTATCTATTTTTTTAAAATTTTTATTCGCCAAATTTTCATAAAAAATTGGTACCCAAGCTTTAGTCATAGCCATTACTACAATATTCATAACCATTCCAACATTATAGGCAAAAGAATATAATCCTGTATTTAGCGATCCGGTTAACTGATTAATGATAATTCTATCAAAAAAAGTTAATATAAATCCCGATAAAGCATGTGGAATTAATGGTACACCAAAACTAATCGAGTATTTTATATGTTCAAGTTTAAAATTAAATTTAGATAATTTACATAAATTATAAATCATATAAACAGCAAATACTGTTGTCATTAATAAAGACGAATAAACTTTGCCATAATACCTATTTTCTTTCAATAGATACACCCATACAATAGATACAATTAATCCCAAAATCCCTTTATTAATCGATATTAAAGAATATCTTTTACTTTGCTTGCTGATTTGCAAATAGGATAAATACATATTACACGGAATTGTAAGGGCTGATATCAAAATTGCAATAAGAAATAAATATGGAAGTATCACAAAAAAATTAGCCATACTATCTTTAAATAGATAAATTAATGAAATTACAAAAAAATTAAAAAATAAAATAAATAATAAATTACTACCTAAAAATTCTGCAAAATCATTACTTTTTTCATAATAATATCTGGCTACTGCTCCACGTATGTTAAATCCTAACAAAATTACAAATATTGAAGTAATAGTAGAAAAAATTGCCAGTATACCGTATTCATTAGGTAATAATAAACGAGTAAATATAGGAATAGAAATAAAAGATAAAGCTCTGGTAAAAATTCCTGCTGATAAATAATTTTTTGAATGAGATACAAATTCAATATTTTCTTTCCCAATAACATGAATTATTCTATTTTTTACATCTTTGACTAGCTCCATATATTTTTCCAAAAATAAATGATATTAATATTTTATTAAATATCTAATTTCTTAATTTATGATATATTACCTTAACTATATTATAAAGACCAATACATTTTAGAAAACTGACCATACCAGGAATTATTAAACGCTTAAAATTATATGATGTAGGTAAAAATCTATAAAACTCCATTTCCCTTAAAAAAGATATTGTAGTATCATAGTCATTTTTATAATTCTCATTATTTTTTGAAGAAATTTTAAAAATGCTTTGAATAATTTCATTTCCACAAATTAAATCATAACCAGCTTTTTCTAAAACATTTTTTAGTGTTGTTAAAGTAAAATAATAGACATGCGCATTTTGTATTTGCCTTAAAAAATCCATATTATAACTATGTGTAAGGTACTTTACTCCAGGCAATTCTATATATATATATGAATCTTTGCCGACAATAGATTTAAGTTTAATTAATTCATCAATTGGGTTTAATAGATGTTCTAATACATGAGAATATATTACAATATCTGGGGTTTGTTTTATATCCATATCTTCAATTGTTCCAACAAATAAATTCAATCCATACTTTTTCCTTCCAAATTCTATATACTCCGAACCTAAATCACACCCACATATTTCATTTCCCATTTCTTTAAAATAATATAATATTCCTCCGGCTCCGACTCCTACTTCTAAAACTCTTAAATTACTTAAATTAATCCTCAAATTATTTTCTAAATAATGATATATTCTTTTTCCCTTGTAATATTGATTTCTAAAAAATTCTTCTGTTGCTACTTCTTTGCCTACATATAGTTTTCTATATTCTATATCATAAAACTGATTATATGATTTCTGTGTCATCCTCGGATTTGCTTGAATCAAACCACAATTTCTACAAATTACTATAGAAGTATATAATCCGTATCGATCCTTTTCAGCTAGAATATCAAAATTATTACCACCACAAATACAACAAGGGACCTCTTCAAAAGAATATATGCCCTTTTCAATTTTCTTCTCTATTTGTTCTTTTATTCTAATCTGTATTTCGTTTAATTTTAGAACAGATTTTCCATTATACTTAAATCTTTTAGATAACATACTACCTCTTATTTTTACCAATATATCACGACATCAATTAATTAAATTCTAAAATAGCAAGAATACGAAAATAACAACAATATCTACCAATTTATTTAAATTATTAATAATTTATACTATTTTTATAAATGGAAAGAATATATAAGTACTAAATTGTCTATCTTGATAATATACAATCTATTGCTTCACGAAGTGCTCCTTCTCCACCTTTTTTAAGGGTTACATGATTAACAATTTGTTTTATTTCAGATATAGCATCATTTGGAGCAAAACTTAAACCCACTTTTTTTAAAACTGGTAAATCATTAACATCATCACCAATATATGCAATATTTTCATATTCTAAATTATATTTTTCTTTTAACTTTTCAATTATATTTAACTTATCTTTTATACCTATATAAACTTCTTTAATTTTCAATTTTTCAGCACGCCTAAGAACAATTTCGCTATCTTCTTTAGTAATAATAACTGGTATTATATTATTTTTTCGAAGAAGTTCAATTCCCATTCCATCTCTGGTATTAAATTTTTTTAATACTTCGCCTTCTTTTGAATAAAACATACCCCCATCAGTCAATACACCATCAACATCAATTGCGAAAAGTTTTGTTTTTCTTTTAATTTTTTTTGAATTTATAATATGTTTTTTCATAAACATTTCTGCAATTATCCAGTCATCTGGCTCATCTAATTCAATCGATGTAAACTCAGGCATTTCATACATTGCTATTTTACCAGATAATCTATTTTTATACTTTAGGATATTTCCTACTTTGTTTATGTAAAATGCACCGTTTTCCACTAAACTTCCTTTAAAATCTTGCCTTCTTGGCCTTTTTTTAAAATTATAATTGATAGGAGCACCATCTTCGTTCCAAAAAAATCTTTTAACTCTTGCACAGCTTAAAAGAGAATCTGATTTTTGTTGTTTTAATAATTGAAAAGCTAAATCAAAATCTTTAGATTGAGTAAATGGAGAAGTGGCTTGAACTAAAAAAAAATAATCATTTTTCTTCAAATCAGATTGTTTGATATATTCCAGCATAACAGATTCGGTAGAAGAAGAATCTTGAGCATTAAAGGGGTTTCTCCAATATACACTTGCTTTTTTAAAATTAAAAGATTCTACTACATTGGCAATTTCTTTGCAGTCAGTTGCAATAATTATCTTGTCTATTATTTTAGACTTTTCCAATGAATTTGTCACCCAATATATTAAGGGTTTTCCACAAAACATTTTTATATTTTTAAATGGAATAGATTTACTTCCGCATCTAGCCGGAATAAAAGCAATTTTTTTCATTTTTTAGACTTATTTACCTTTCTTTAAATTTTAATTTTCCCCTTTGAGCCTTTTCAATATCAAGAATTTCATCTTTTTTATAAGTTAAAGCTTTCTTTGTAGCTTTCAAGTCTCTTACCAATCTTCTTAAACCATCAGGTTCTAATGAAGCAGCATGATCAGTTCCCTTCCAAGTTCTATCTAAAGTGAAATGTCTCTCTATCCATGTTGCACCTAATGTATAAGCAGCCATATCAACTGCTATTCCTAAATGATGGCCCGAAAACCCTATCGCATTAACTATGTTTCCATATTTCTCTTTTAGTCTTTTAATTTCCAATAAGCAAATATCTTCAAAGGGTACCGGATAGCCCGAAGTGCAACTATATAATATTAAATCTTTATTCCTTTTTTTATCAATAAACATCTTAACAATGTTATCAATTTCATTTTTAGTAGTCATTCCAACAGATAGTTGAATCTTTCCTTGATAATTTTCACACAGCCATTCTAATATTTTATAATTTGTATTCATTGCAGATGGTATTTTGATAAATCCTGGATTTAATGATGTAATCTCTTTTGCTGAGGTTAAATCCCATACAGAGCTACTATACCCTATTGCAATCTCTTCACAATACGCTTTAAGTTCTCTATGTTGATCTAAAGAAAATTCTAAATATTCCCTGTGAGCACCATATGTATCTCCATAAGAATTAACTGGGTTAGGATGTGGTGCATTATATTCTTCCTCAGTCAATAATTCTCTGACATTTCGTTTCTGAAATTTTACATAATCAACTTTGCAAAATATTTTAGCAATTTTAATCATTTCCTTTGCAATTTCTATTTCACCTTTATGATTACAACCTATCTCAGCTACTACATTCGGTTCTTTATATATTTCCATTATTATGTATACCTCCATTTAATGCTTATTAGATATGTTCTATATTTAATTTACTGTCAGGCTTATTTTATTTATTAAATGACTTCTTCTTTAATATCCTATTTGTATATGCTTTTTAAAATCTAAATAAATAAACTTAAAAGTATAGATGTTATCCTATATGTTTTTTATTTAAATTACTGTATCGTGTATAATTTATTTATTACACAATTCTATTTATTTCCTTCCTACTCCCTCATAGGTAAAGCCTAAGTATTTTAGGTTGACTGGGTCGTATAAGTTTCTCAGGTCAAGTAAGATGGGAGATTTGAGTAATTTTTTTATTTTAAGTAGGTCAAGATTACGGAATTGATTCCATTCGGTGGCAATTACCAGGGCATCGCTTTGTTGGGCGGTCTCGTATTCATCCTGACAATAAGTTAAGTTGGGGAGTATTTTTTTAGTATTCGCCATTGCCAGGGGATCAAAGCATTTGATGTGCGCGCCTTCTTTAAGTAAGAGCTTAATAATATCAATAGAAGGGGATTTTCGGATATCATCAGTATTTTGCTTAAAAGCCAGGCCTAAGATACCTATGGTTTTCCCGTTAAGGTTGCCTATGTGGTGCTTAATTTTGTCTACCATCAGTTCTCTTTGACGTTTATTGGCAGAGATTACTCCTTTTAGAAGTTTAAATTCATATCCGCGGGTAGAGGCAAAATGATAAAGTGCTTCGGTATCTTTAGGAAAACAGGAACCGCCATATCCAGGACCGGGGTGGAGAAATTTAGGACTGATACGGCCATCCAAACCCATAGCTTTGGCAATCTGATGCACATCCGCTCCTACTTTGTCGCAGAGGTTGGCAATCTCATTGATGAAGGTAATCTTAGTAGCCAAGAAGGCATTACAGGCATATTTGATTAATTCCGCAGTTTCAGGATTGGTGATAACAAAGGGTGTATCAATTAGATAGAGGGGGCGATAGATTTCCTGCATTATTTTTAAGGCTTTGGGGCTGTTGGTGCCGATTACTATTTTGTCGGGATGCGTAAAGTCATAGACTGCTGAGCCTTCCCGGAGGAATTCGGGGTTGGAGACGATGTCGAAGTCAAATGGTTTTGAGGTAGGTTGGGATTGCCGCGTCGCTTCGCTCCTCGCAATGACAGAGGGATGTTTCACCCCCACCTTAATCCTCCCCCCTCGAAGGGGGAGGAAATTTTGTGTATGCTCTCCCCTCAAGGGCGAGGGAGAAGAGGGATGGATTCCCGCCTTCGCGGGAATGACAGAGGAAGGGTTGCTCCTCGCAATGACAGAGGAAGGGATTGCCGCGCTCCCTTCGGTCGCTCGCAATGACGGAATCTGATATTTATTAATTATTTCTTTTATTTTGGTGGTGGTGCCGATGGGGACGGTGCTTTTGTTAACTATCACTTTGTATTCATTCATAGAGGTAGCAATCTGCTGAGCAACCTTTTCAATCTGCTCGAGATTAGCTGAGCCATCGTGATTGGGGGGAGTGCCTACGGCGATAAAGATTACTTGAGAATCGATAACGGCCCGATGAAAGTCGGTAGTAAAAGAGAGCCGGCCAGCAGCGATATTTTTTTTGATAAGGGGGGCAAGATTGGGTTCATAGATAGGGACGCCACCGGAGTTAAGAAGAGATATTTTTGTTTCATCTTGGTCAACACAGGTTACTTGTAAGCCAAAGTCAGCGAGGCAGGTGCCGGTGACGAGGCCTACGTAGCCGGTGCCAATGATACATATATTCATTTTGTTCACTCCATTCACAAAATTTCATAGTTTTCAGTTTATACAGGTTTTGGGTTTAAAACTTGTTTTCGGTTTTTAGTTTTTGGTTTACAGTTAATAAAAATACAAGATTAAAGAAATGCAAGGTGCGAGTTAAACTTAGTTATCTAGTTTACCTGTTAACCGGTTTACCAGTTGAAGATAAATACAAGATTAGTCTACCGGACTATTAGATTACATCTCTTTCAGTCGGTCAATTAATGTTCAGGATGTGAACTTAGAAATATTATATTATATTCGGGTGGGAAAAGCAAGGATTGGTTCTTTTAATGCAGGAGTGATCTGGTTAGTCATCGCTAGTAACTGTTTTTCTTCAGATTCCCTTTCCCTTTCCAAACGTTCTCGAATACTGGTGTTAATAGGATAACTATTCATTTAGGTCTTCTTTCTGAGCTTCTTAAGATAGCTCAATAAAATCTTGATCTTCTTTTGACATTTCTTTATAGCCCTTAGCCATAAGGTCTTTTTTATTTTTCTTAAACCAGAGTTTTAGTGCTTCTTCTGTCAATTTACTTTAATGATAAAATAATTCTTTTTAAAAATGCTTTTCAAGTTCTTCAATACTTATCCTGGCTTGTCGCAAGATAGACTTTAAAGTCTCAGGTTTTAGATCTTTATTGTGCATAGGGACAGTTACCAATAAATTGCCTTTCTTAAGCTGTGTAAATGACTCCCCCTGCTTCTAACTTCAATAAAACCCATTTTATACAATATTCTTAATATTTTTCTTGGTTTAATAATAGGCAACTTAAGCATAAGCTTGAACTTGAAAGTTAATATTCATTTTAAAAATATCTACAACATCATTAGGTCTTGTATTTATTGGATTATCCCTTTCCAAAACAGGTCGTATTAAAGGTAAATTACTTTCTATTGCAGTTTCTAAGTAAAGGGTTACAGCCTCCATAAGATTTTGTTTAGCCTCTTCTTTGGTTTCACCTTGAGAAGCTACATCAAGTTCCAAACATAAAGAACTATAACCTTCTTTCTCTTTAATTACAGTGCCTGTAAATACAAAAGTAGGTTTTTCCAAAACAATCATCCCCTTTCTTGTATTACAAAAAAATTTATATTTTTTATTAAATGAAATGTATTCCTGTTTTATTTACTGAACCTTAAATGGATATTTCTATAAGTAACATAATAGTATAATCATTTTACTTTTTTCATACTCATTAATCAATTGTATTCGATAGTATAATAATAGTCTTCTTATAACAGTTAACTGAAAAATATTATATATTTTCTAGAGATATATAACATTAATAGATTGGTTGGTTTCTTTTTTCTTTTCTAAGTTAAAAAAGTAATACATCTGATTATTTTATATCATACTTTCGGAATTGGTTCCATGATATTTAATGATTTTAAGTAATTATAAAATTTAAGGTCCTCTCTTTCTCTATTTCTTTATGAATGAGCTTTTTTATTAATGAAATTATTTTTAGTTTCTGCCAATACCATAATAGTTAAAGCCTAATTTTTTAGCCTTTTTGTTAGCTCCTACCTATTCCGAAATAATGAAAGCCTAAGGCTTTTACTTTTTCTGAATCATATAAGTTTCTTAGGTCGAGCAGGATGGGAGATTTCATTAATTTTTTTATTTTTAATAAATTTAAGTTTCGGAAATACTCATTTTGTTCACTCCGTTCACAAACTTAGTTTGCCAGTTAGCCGGTTTACCAGTTAACCAGACATATTTAATTTATTGATTGGTTTTAAGGATAGATTCTATGTTGATTATTTTAACATTTTTTAGGATGTTTTTATATTTTTTTATTTCTTGATGCATTTTTTCTGTGCTGATTGTAGATAAAATTACTCCATCTTTTTGAGAAGTTTGAGAAAGATGTTTAGAATATTTTTGGGCAAAGTCGGAAATGGTAAATACTTGATGGCTCAGGAATTTCTTTTTTGATGACGAAGGGTCATCGGTTATGATAGAGTGCAGTTTTAAGGGACTATCCAGGAGGGAAAGATAGGTTATTTCTGCCAGTTGGTTGGTTCCATAGATTACTGCCCTCCTTTTGCCCTGGTTGTAAAGGTCAGTGAGATAGGAAGTTAGTAGTTCTTTGGTGTATTGATAGTAATTTTGGGTCTCTCGAAAACGGTCATAGATTAAGTTGGTAGCCCTGGCCATACCCTGAGGGGTGATGAGATAGAGAATTTTACGGCCAGTCATTTTTTTGGCTTTAACCCAGCCCCGATGAATTAGGTTTTGCAGGATAGCGTTGGTCAGGCCAAGAGAGATGTTGAGCTTGCGGGCTAAAGAACGCTGGCTGGTTGATGGATTTTCTCTTAACTCTAATAGAGTGTTTAGTTCGTTTTTTTGCATAATAAAAACCTCACGGTTTATAGTTTTTAGTTTTTAGTTTATAGTTTTTAGACTTAAGAGATTTAATTAAGCCAGTTAGCATACAGATGATTGATTGAATTTTTGCAGTTAAAAATTTATATTCTTCGTTGGTTATATAGTTTAAGTCTTTAGCAAGTAGTAATTGGTATTCAACTTCAAAGGCAGAGCCTTTGGCTATACCTAAGAATCTAATTAGATTACCATTGTCCAATTGCCCCCTGTTAAATAACTATTTGTAAGTTAAAAAGTAAATCTCGTATTAATCTATACGTTATATTTTATCTACTACAACGTTTTTATTTAACAGGGCAGGCACAATCTTCTATAATGCATTTTATTTGTCAATAAAATAATTTTTTAATCTATTTCGAATATATCTTTTACCAAAAGTTGCTTTTAAATATTTTTCTCTATGTAATGCGTCTTTTTGATTTAAACAAACTTCATAATAAATTAATTTTAATGGTCTTCTGTACTTAGTTGATTCAACATCACCATTATTATGTTGCACAATTCTTCTTTTTAAATTATCTGTGTAGCCAACATAAAATTTATTATCTTTTTCACTTATAAGAACATATGTATAAAACATTATATTTTATCATCAGGGAACTTTTTGGTAATATTGTAGATATCAATAGTAAATTTATGTGCATCTTCCCATACTTTTAGTTTTTTGTAGTCGGACATTAGGATCTCCCTTCGGTCGACCAGTTTTTAGTTTTTGGTTTATAGTTTTTAGTAAATTCAAAAGAGAAATATTTTACTTCGGTTGTCCAGTTGCGAGTTGCAAGATGCAAGTTGCAAACTTTAAATTAAGCATACATAAGTTTTCCTTTAGGTTTAGGAACTTCTCTTCCTATTTTTTTTGCAGTTTCTATCCATTCAGAAATAATTACTTGAATGTTTTTTAAGGCTTCTTCATAGGTTTTTCCGTCGCTCATACACCCTGGCAATTCAGGGACTTCACTTATATATGCCTGATCTTTTTCACTCCACCAAACTATTACTTCATATTTATACATTTTTCTCCTCCTTATGGAGGTGGCAAAGGCAGATAAAACTTTATCTAAAACATTTTTAATCATTATTTTCCTTTAAATCTATAAAGAAATAAATTTATTATGTTCAGGATGTGAACTTTAATAAATTATATTACAAAAAGATGGGAAATGTCAAGCATTAGAGTTTTTCGTTATTTGTTCTTAGTTTTTGGATAGAGATTGCTTCGTTTGCTTTTAGCAAGTTTGCAATGACAGAAAAATATTGATTACTTCTTTCGCAGAATAAAAAGGGGACAGGCTACTTTTTTTAGACAGGAGGGAGCCTATCATATATATGATGCGGGTCGGATAAATCCGACCCCTACATTTCAGAAATATCATTTAGAATTCAGCAACCATTTCCATACCGGCAGTATTTGAATATTTATACCTTCAATAACTTTATTGTCTTCTTCGTCAAAGGTAAATATTGTACCCTTTTTTAAGCCTAATTTTTTACAGGCCTCAACTAACCCGGCCATCTCTCTTTCTTCATTCTCTTCTTTTAATTCGAAAGTGACTTGATAGGGAAATAATTGGCCATTGGCATTATTTTTAACTATAAAATCACATTCTCTTTTTTCTGCAAAGTAATATATCTCATCCCCTTTTCTCCGTAGCTCTAAAAATACGATATTTTCTAAAATTCTCCCCCAATCAGCAGAGGTTACTTTTTTACAGATACCGGTATCGGCAAGATAAATTTTTGCCGGATTTCTAAGTCTTTTGTAAGAAGACTCGGAAAATTTTTTTATTTCAAAGACCAGCATACTATCTAAAAAATGATGGTAATAAGAAAATAAAATATCTTTGGAAAAAGGAAATTTTTGGTGATATTGTTTATAGAAAGCGGTTAAGGAAAATTTGGTAGAAAAAGAAGAAAATAATTTTTCTGTAAGGGCTTTTAAAAGATGAATGTTGGTAATATTAAACCTTTCTACCAGATCCTTAAAAAACATCGCCTCAATATATTCTTTGATAACTTTTCTTTTCTCAAAGTCCGATTTTAGAAGAGAAACCTCAGGAAATCCTCCCCATTTTATATATTCAGAAAAATATTTTTTTATTAATGCCTTTTTCGATCCATAAATAATTTTTTTATCCTTGATATTTATGCCTTTGATATGCAAGTATTCTCGGAATGAAAAAGGAGTTACTTCTGTGCTCCAAGCCCTTCCTCTTAAGGAAGTATGAATCTCCAACGGCATTACCCTTGAAGATGAACCAGTGACAAACACTTTTATATTCTCTCTTTCTACAATTCTCCTACAATATCTTTCCCATCCTTTGATATTTTGAATTTCATCAAAGAGAAATATTAGTTCTTTATCTATAAGTTCGGGTTTTAGCTCTAAGAAAATATCTTTTAATCCCTCAAAGTCCTTTACTTCAAAATCGGTCAGTCTTTCATCTTCAAAATCTAAGTATAGTGAGCTATCTTTGTGCTTTTTGAATAGATCGAATAAGATATAGGTTTTACCGCTCCTTCTTACACCATAAAGTATGACTGCTTTTTTTAATTTTTCAGGAAAAGAAAGATTTTCTCTTTTTACAATCTGTCTTATGTTCTGGGAAATAAATTCTTCATTAGCTATAATGATCTCTTTTAAAATTGATTTGCTTATCATTATTTTACCCCCCTCTCTCTCGTTTTTTCTTTTAACCATTTTTAGTAATTTTTATTTTTAGTATATTTTTTTTGTCCTTTTCATAAAGCTATAATATACTTTTTATGTCCTTTTGTCAAGGATGTAGTTGGTATTTGGGGTCAGGCTTCACAAGTTCACATTTGGTTAGAAATAGAGGTTTCGTTTAAAAGATTCCCTACCCTTTCCGCAGTAGTAATGATAAAATTGGCAAATTGGGGAAGGTTCTGAATAGGTAATTTCAATATTCTTATCAAATTCAATTAATCTTGGAAAAAGACCGGTAAATATTTGTTTTTCAAGATTCGGAGGAGAAGAATATTTGAGGAAATCAGGGTACTTTTTCTCTTTAATTTAAAATCTTGTTAAATGACGTCCCCTGACAAACTGTATTAAATTGTCAGTATATTTTTCCAGCTATAGTTGGTAATATTATCTTTCACCATAAAGTTCTCGTCAGAACAGGAAATAACCGCAGCAGTTTTGACCCTTGAGCCTAAATCGTTGGCCAACCTCCTTAAAGAAGTAATGTACTTGGAAGTTATGGTCATTGAACTTTTTATTTCAAATAAGTGCAGGAACCCTCCTATTTCGATAAGCAAATCTACCTCGAGGCCATCTCTTGAACGCAAGTAGTACATAGAAGCTCTATCACCAAAATGCAAAAACTTCTTTAAAAAATCATTAACAATCATCGTTTCAAATAAATTTCCAAAATGAGGACTCTTAAGCAGAGTATCAACATCATGAAATCCTAATAAATAAGTACATAGCGCGATATCACCAAAATATATTTTAGGACTTTTTACTATGCGCTTGCCAATGTTTCGGTAATAAGGATAAAGAAGATACAATTGATGCGCTGTTTCCAAAAGAGAAAGCCACCTTTTTGCGGTGGGCACGCTGATGCCGATATCCCGGGCAACCTCAGATATATTGAGAATCTGTCCTGTTCTAACGGCACAGGCTATTAAAAATCTTTCGAATTGGCTAAGGTCACCTATGTTCGATAAATTTCTGATATCTCTTTCCAAATAAGTAGTAATATATGAACTACACCAAAGTTTTCTATCCACTTTTTTATGAGTAGCAATTTCAGGGAAAAATCCCCGCATCATGACTTCATTAAGAGAAATTTTTCGGTCAAATTTGTTGGCCATATTTAATCTTTTTATCCAGGTGGAAATATCCTGAGCATTGCGGGCATTATCTACTCTTTCTGAAAGAGAAAAAGGTAAAAGAAATAGAATTGCTGCTCTGCCGGCTAATGATTGGGTAATACTGTGCATAAGAGTAAAATTTTGGGAACCGGTAAATAACCATTGACCGGGCTTGCGATTTTTATCTATCCTGGTTTTTATATAGGATAATAATTCGGGCACATATTGAATTTCATCTATAATCAGGGGCGGGCGATATTGATTTAAAAAACCTACGGGATCCTCTTTTGCCCGGATTCTTATATCGGGGTCTTCCAAGCTTACCAAGGTGTGAGTTTTAGAAAAGAGCATTTTAAAAAGAGTGGTCTTCCCTGATTGGCGTGGGCCAGTAACCACGATAGCCGGAAAAGTTTTAATTGCTTTAAGAATAGTTTTTTCTAATATTCGAGTTTTTAGTTTCATTTTTTTTGTGCTTTCTTATCAATTGACCAATTGGCCGATTTGCCGATTTGCCGATTAAGATAGAGATAAAGATTAGGAAATTAATTGAGCAATTTACCGATTAAGATGCAAGGTGCAAGTTTAAAAAACAAAATTCTAAATACAAAGAAAGATTCAAGATACAAGATTATTGAATTGAACAATTGGGCAATAAGATAATGCTTCTAAGTTTATTTTCATTATCTTTATTTTCTATCGTTTTTATTATAACCCTTAATATTTAATATTGCAAGTTAAATATGCAGGGTAAAATATTAGCGTAGAGCGTACAGCGTTTAGCGTATAGGTGTGGGTTATAAGTGTAAGTTGCAAATAGAGTAATGAATAATGAGGAAAGAAATGCGAGATGGAAATGCAGTGATGAGTGATGAGTAATGAGTAATGAGGAAAAGAGTTAGCCGGTTATCCGGTTTACCAGTTGACCAGTTAAATTCAAAGAAAGAAAGGGAGGGGAAAAGAAGGATGGATTCCCGCCTGCGCGGGAATGACATAGAAGGGAGCGGGAATGACATAGAAGAAGATAAACTAATCGAATTATTCTAAATTAAGCTCAATTTGAAGGGCAGTGTTAACATTAGCCATAATATCCAGAGAGAGTTCAGTAATTTTTTCACCGAGCTCTTCTTTGCCGATAGTAAAAATAGAATCTGCTTGAAATTTTGTAGGCGTGGAAAATCCTTTTGTGACCAGAACTTCTATCGGGTAAACCATATCTGTTTTTTGTGTAGTGCCCGGGATAACCACAACATCACCGCTGTAACGGTTTCCCTGATCATTTGAGACAACAAGAAAAGGGCAAATTTTCTTTTTACCGAGACCCCAAAAGACTTCACCGCGGCGAGGGAAACTCATAATTGTTCTTCCTCTTCCTTTTTTCTTATAACTTTTGCTTGCGCTTTACGAAGTTCAGGATAAGATTCTGATTTCTGAAGATAATATTTTTTCAATTGTTCGGTTCTTAATTTATTCAAAGAAATATGAATAACTTTAGAGATGGAACCATGTTTAACTTTTAGTTCTTGTAGAAACCTATCATCAGGATCTGATAAATATACAGTATGTCTGGGCATTTAAAAGCACCTCCTTTGTAATACAACATTATCATACATAAAGGTAATCGCCAAGATAAAATACAAGGTGGGATAATTGACCAATTGACCAATTAAGATAGAAAAAACAAAGATAGGATGTTTCACGCCCACCTTAATCCTCCCCCCTCAAGGGGGAGGAGATGTGAGAGATTTAATCCCCTTTCTACAAGGGGGAGGAGATGTGCAGATAACAGGCTGCTACAATTTCTCACCTGTAGTGAATTTATACAGGCTCACTTTGGCTTCTTGCAACATTTCCAACCTTTTTACCCTTCTTAAATTAATTCCTAGCTCTGAAGTAATAGGCTCAAGTAGTTTGAAAGTCTCTTCTTTTTTGACCAATATTTCCCGGGGAAGTATTTTCCTCTTTTCTGCGAGTTTAAAGAAATTCACTTGAAATTCGGACATACACTCTGCAGGTTTTGCTAAATCGTGTCTTAATATAAAACCTGAATGCTGGTCTACCCATAAAGTTATATAAGGATAATAAGGTCTTTCTCCTTTTTCTTTTATCGGATTTGGATAGTAAAAGAAATCAACCTCCCAAACACCCTGGCGATTAGGAATTCTTCTCTTTAATTTTCCCAAACGAATCTCATCGACAGGTTCTACAATAATTTCCCCTTTTTGCAAGGGTAGTGGCTCTATCCACATATCTCTCCAGGATAAACCTGTTTTATCTTTTTTGGGGACTCGAACTAAATAACGATTTTTCGTAGGGGGAGTGAGTATTCCCGGCTCATCTTTAAAACGAAGTGCAACCTCAATTGACTGCCATAGGCATAAGGTTAGATATCTTGCCTCTTCACCAGTTAAATACCATGGATAGCAACCGGGTCGATAACTCCTGAATAATGGCCATGAATTAGTTCCCCTAAATTTTAAACCAAATTTTGTTATTAATTGAAAATCTTCTTTCTGTAAAATATTTCTATCTTCGAATGAGGCCATAAGTAATTTTTGAAGACTAAGTATATCTTGAAGAGATGGATAATTTTCTCCCGATTGAAGTGATAAATATCCATTTAAACCTTCTCTGCCTTGATATACTGCTAAGGCAAAATGTTCACCTGCTCCTCCCATTACACAACAATAACCAACCTCCCCGGTTAGCGGGTTTTGCACTCCAAATATATCAGTATCCCACATCCAGTTCCAGGGCTTTATTTTCTTAAATTGTATTGCGGCTTCGTATAGGTCTTTCCATTCTTGAATAGACGGTGGTTTATCATTCATTTTTACACTTCCCCCCCTGCGTTTTTTTATATTATAATAAGAAAAAAGGGGGAAGGCAACTTTTTTTGGGCGCATGGCAATATGCCCCTACGTTTTAGAAATTAATGAAACTCCCCCAGCAGGCGCTGGGGGTATCTTAAACCTCTGGAAATGTTAATTGCAGTTGCCCTTTGTCTTCTTTTTCTTGATGCCCAACGTAGGCGAGAATTTCCTTTTCATTCAGGCCCATACACGATACACAGTACCCC
>DMCY01000058.1 GCA_003451675.1 Candidatus Atribacteria bacterium | reverse complement strand
TCAAAACACTCCATATTATTCATGTTTTGGTTCAACGCGAAGTAAAGCGTTAAATACATTATAATAAACTATTTAAATACATCTTATGTTTTGGTTCAACATTCTGGGGTTATTCTAACGATCCCCGGATTGTACTATTTAAATACATCTTATGTTTTGGTTCAACATTCTGGGGTTATTCTAACGATCCCCGGATTGTACTATTTAAATACATCTTATGTTTTGGTTCAACTGTCTATTCAAGGGGTAGTAGTGTTGTAGGTGCTAAATTTAAATACATCTTATGTTTTGGTTCAACCTTTAATGTTGATGATGTAGTTAATGAACTTTTATAATTTAAATACATCTTATGTTTTGGTTCAACAGTTGTAGAATACCCAGAATGCCCGAAATATTCCAATTTAAATACATCTTATGTTTTGGTTCAACGGATAGGCAACGTATTAATCAAGGCTTAATAGGAAAATTTAAATACATCTTATGTTTTGGTTCAACGTAAATTAAAAGGTTCTTATACTATAAAGCAATCAAATTTAAATACATCTTATGTTTTGGTTCAACATTTTTAGAACGAATCTATCCCTTTTTAAAGGAAAGATTTAAATACATCTTATGTTTTGGTTCAACGTAAGAGCATTAGGGACTCTCGGTAAGCAGTGGATATTTAAATACATCTTATGTTTTGGTTCAACAAGACCTGACCTGATTAACCTTCTTCAAGCAACTTGATTTAAATACATCTTATGTTTTGGTTCAACAAGACCTGACCTGATTAACCTTCTTCAAGCAACTTGATTTAAATACATCTTATGTTTTGGTTCAACATTAATGAATATAGTTTATGAAATAATTGGATTAGGATTTAAATACATCTTATGTTTTGGTTCAACTTTATAGTGTCCTGATATAAGATGACTATATTTCTATTTAAATACATCTTATGTTTTGGTTCAACATTTGGCTCATCAAAGCAACATTCTGCCTCGGCTGCATTTAAATACATCTTATGTTTTGGTTCAACTAGTTATTATTGACGGTAAACTATTTAAGGAAGTCAATTTAAATACATCTTATGTTTTGGTTCAACAAAAAAATGGGACGCAGCCTGGGCCAAAATTATAGCATTTAAATACATCTTATGTTTTGGTTCAACTTTTTATCGGGGTTAAAACGAGCGACCGAACGAGGGAATTTAAATACATCTTATGTTTTGGTTCAACTTTTAACCCTATACCCTACCATTGCAGAAGTGAATATTTAAATACATCTTATGTTTTGGTTCAACTTTACAGCATACGGAGCATGTCGAGGGATATAATATATTTAAATACATCTTATGTTTTGGTTCAACTATTTTTCAATGGAATTAGGGTCAGTTACTTCTGCATTTAAATACATCTTATGTTTTGGTTCAACTATTTTTCAATGGAATTAGGGTCAGTTACTTCTGCATTTAAATACATCTTATGTTTTGGTTCAACGTGGAAGGATAAACAGGAAATAGAGCATAAGATCCCATTTAAATACATCTTATGTTTTGGTTCAACAGAGATAACCGAGCCTCGATTGGTACAGCAGTTAATATTTAAATACATCTTATGTTTTGGTTCAACTAAAAGCAGTTCATGTGGCAGGGGTCGATACCGTATTTAAATACATCTTATGTTTTGGTTCAACAAGCGGGAGTGTCTTAAACTCCCGCTTTAATAAAAATTTAAATACATCTTATGTTTTGGTTCAACGCTGCCTCAGAGGAAGGGTCTTATGCCCTTATGGAATTTAAATACATCTTATGTTTTGGTTCAACTTTGACTTTATATACTCTCTTGCCTCTTTTATTGTTATTTAAATACATCTTATGTTTTGGTTCAACAAATTTCGGAATGGGTCGCCTTCTCCTGAATAATCGATTTAAATACATCTTATGTTTTGGTTCAACTACTGAAAAATATACAGTTTTAGAATATAGATATCACTTAAAAAGATAGATATATAATGATCTCTTAATTTTTTTACCAGGCAAAAATTCTAATTTTAAATCACCTATCTTTATTCTTTTTAATTCTTTATTTATAAGGCTTTGGGAGTATTTTGTAAAAAAACACCTGGTAAATTAAATAAACATAGAATTACTTTTATTAGGATTTGTTCCTAATATTTCTTCAGCAAAATAGCTTTCACTAACCAATTTTATTATGGAAATAAAATCTTCTTTAGGATTAATGGTCTTATTTAATTCCCCTTTAAGCTTAATTATATTAGCCGGACTTATTTGTCCTCTAAAAACAGATTTCTGGTGATGGTTTAAATATTTTTTACAAATTTTAAATATTTTATTAACCCTTTTTTCGTTTATATCGTAAAATACAAAAATATAATTATAATTAATCTTTTCCCCTACTTTAGATCATCTCCTTTAGATTAAAAGGCTTAAACTTCTTATCTTCAACCAAATATTTAATTAATTTATAACCATCAAGTTTGATAGCATTTAAAAAAGTAGTTTTTCTTTTTAATTTAGCATGCAAGAATACTTTATTTATTCTATTTTCAAGTTCATTAATAAATATTTTCTTTCCTGAGTTATTCAATATGCAATAATTTAATCTACGATTAAAATGTTTATCAGCTTGCAATTTTTTATTATTTACCAGATTAAAAATGGCACGAAAGACAATTATTGGTTTAAAAACTTCCGATAAGTCTAAACTTAAAGAGAATCTCCCTTCTCCTGGTTCATGTAAAAAACTTATCGATTGATTTAAATGGGTTTGATAAATTTGTGATATTGTTTTTGCATACAAGATACTATTCCCAAAGGAAATTAAAGCATTTAAGGGATTATTAGGTGGACGTTTAACTCTCTTATTAAAAAGAAAACTCCCAGGAAGAAATTCTTTAAAACTAGCATAAAAATTTTGCCAAATCAAACCTTCAATCCAAAGCAAACGTTTAATATTATTTTCCTTTTCTACTAATCGAGGTGCATCTTTTCTTAACCAATCTAAATAATTTTTCAATTCTTTTTTATCATGTTTATAATAATGATATAAAACTTCGTGAATGTTTATTGCTATTCCATTTACAATCGCGCGAGCTATAATTATTCTTCTTTCCAAATAAGCCTGTGCTTGTTGTACTGTTAATCTACCACTAACTAACTGCTTTTTAGGGTAGAATGTACCACCATAATTACCAAAATAATTAAAAAAATGAATTGTTATCCCTGCTTTAGAGATAAAATCCAAAAATTTACTATTCAGACTAACCTCATTTAGACAAAACAATTCCCTTATTCCTTCAATAGGTAAATAGGTATTCCCTTTTTGATTTTTAAATACTATAGAATTATCCTTTCTTTTTAGGGAACCTATGGAAGTAATATACCTGGTATGATTTAGATTCAATATTTTTCACCTTTTTAGCATCAAATATAACAATAACTGTAGTAAGCGCATTTTTTACATTTATTGGAAATTTTAGTTTGTTGTGTTAGTGGAGGCGGGCACTCCGAAGCCAACAAATTATTGATTTTATTCTTTAATTCTATTAATTCTTTTTCGTATTCATCGGTTAGTTCTATGTAATGTATTTTTTTATCTTGCTTATTCTTTTCGATGAATTCAATTTTCCCTTTTTTATTAATTCCCTTATCTTTTAATTTTTTTAAATATAAAAGCACTTGCCATTTAACTGCCTCTATATCTGCATCGGATTTTTTAATTTCTATTAAATAATCTTTAGTTATTCTGTCGATTTTTATATTTTCAATGCTTATCTCTGTATCCCCTTTTTCTTCATCTTTTAATTCATGTAATACTCTACCAATCCGAACATCTTCGCTATTATCTTCTAAATTAATTCGGTTTCCAAAAAGCCAACACTGTCGTTTACAATGAAAATAATAATTTATTAAAGTACCGGTGATTTTCATCTCTATTCCTTCTATTATAAAAATCTTTCACTGTCATTTTTATCAGGCATTATAACCCCGTATTCATAATTATAATCTAAATTTAATACATCATAAAATTTGCCTTTATCGATGTCTTTCTCAGTCAATAAATAACCATTTTTTCTATCTGCAAGCCACGTACCTAAAGAAACAGTATTCTCATATTTATATATATTTTTTTCATAATCGGTTTTTAGAATAAAATCTTTTTTCGAATATTCAATATTTCTTAATTCGTAAGTATCATTAAATTTACTAATTCCTTCATTTATATTTATATATTTTTCATATGCTTGATATCCTTCATTAAATAGTTTTTCAAATTCATTTTTATGTTTTATATCTTTAAATAATTTATCATAAACAATATCCAGCCAATTTGAATATTCGCTTATTTCGTAAAGACCTTCCTTGATGGTATTAAAACTAATATCAAGAAGATAATCATAATAAGGTTTTATATCTGTCTTTTTGTAAATAAAAATATTACCATAATTATCTATCCTTTTCTGACGGTTAACTCTTCCAAATCTTTGTATTAATGAATCTATGGGAGCGATATCGGTAAATAAAATTTCAAAATCAATATCTAAAGAAACCTCTACTACCTGAGTTGCAACTAAGATAAATTTTATTTTATCCTTTAGTTTTTTCTCAATCTCATCTTCTTTTTTTATTCGGTCACATTTTTTAAAATTAGCATTATAGAGAATTATTTCTTTTATTCCTTTCTCTTTTAGTAATTTATATGTTTCGATAGATTTTTTTACTGTATTTCTTATAATTAAAACATTTTTTCCCATATTAAAATTTCCTATAATTTTATCTATATCTTCTTCTAAAGACTTATTAACTTTATAAATATAGTTGGCTTTCTTTTTAAATAGCCTATTATCTTTTATTAAAGGATAATCATTTATCCCCAATATTTCCTTTATTTTACCAGGAATAGAAGCACTCATAATACAAACAGGTATATTGTATGCTTGAGCAAATTCTAAAAACCTCTTAATAAATCCCATCAATTTATAATCATATGAATGTACTTCATCTATTATCACCAAAGATTTTAAAATATTAAACATCGCTATATCGTACTTTCCTACATTAATAAAATATTTCAGAAGACTATCTATAGTAGAGACGGTAAATGGTTTGCTAAAGACTTTACTAAATAGCAATTCGCTGCTTAGATCAATAGTCACAATTCCATCCTCATTAGTAAATATTTTTTCTAAATATAACCTTGAAGCACCATGGACTAATCCTGTATAATTTTTAAATATAGATCGTGCCCTTTCGTAAAGTTTATTAGAGGTAGTTTGAGTAGGAAGGGTATAAATAATTTTATTATTTATACCCTTAAGATTATTTACAGCCCATAAATAAGAGCCTTCCGTTTTGCCTTCGCCGGTAGGTATTTCAAGCAATACGCTTCCTTTTGTCTTAGACAATATCTCTTGAAAATTTTTAGTAATATATTCTCTTGGCTTTAATGATTCTTTTAGATTATTTATTAAATACTTTTCAGTAGGAATTCTTTTGAATCTAATTTTGGGAGTGTTTCTATCAAATTTAGAAGAAGCTATCCAATCAGATATATTTAAAATTCCTAGAACATAGCAATATAATAAACGAAATTTCTCTTTATTATAAACATGTTTTATATCATCTTTCAAATGATCATCTATATCCCTTTGCAATTCTGATAGTTTAATCTCTTTATAAGCAAAATTATAAGGACATTCTTTTTTAAAAACTTCCCTATAAGACTCTTTATGCATATTGAAAAAATCTTTAGCTTCTGAAGAATAAAAATTATATTGGTACTTATTACTCTCATTAACGGCTGCAAAAAGTTTACGAGTATACAGGCTATGATGAGTAAGGGTAACTAAAAATAGTAAATTAACCCAATCTTTTTCGCTTAATTCAAAATCAGATATGCCAGCCACAATACTTGCAGAATAAAGAGAGTGGTAACTTCTTTTGCCAAAGTTTATAGTATTTTGAAATTCTACCGTAGCTTTTCCAATATCATGAAAATAAGCTGCATAAAAGATTAAATCCTTTAATTTTTCTTGATCATACCCCGTTTTTTTAGAGATAAAGGTAACCATATTTTTGTCAACTAATTTCATTACTTCAGTTAAGACCTCTTGAGTATGTTCCTGTAAGGTCTGAGTTTTATTATCCTTTCTTTTTTTTGCTAAAATTTCCATTAATAAAATACCACCCTGTTTACTCCATCGGTATAGCTGGTTACATTTTTTAATTCTATTTTACAATTAAGGTATTCTACTTGTTTAAAATTACCTATAGCTTGTCTGCTCTTTCGAAATCCTTTATCAGAAATTTCAACTTTGAAAGATAAGGGGGTTTCATTGGCCATCGGAAATTCAACAAATTTATCTTGGTCTTCAATGATTACATCATAAGAATATCCCTTATCTATAAAAACAGAATTTATATATCCGCTTTTATTCTCGCTTATTTGTATTTTATTCTCTATCTCAGATATCTTAATAATTTCATCATCTAAACCTAATGAGGGTATATTTTTTGGAAATTTTAAAGCAATTAGAATTTCTTTAAATAATTCTTCTGATTCAATTAGTAGATAGATAGTATAAATAGCTTTATAAAGTTTGTCTCTCCTAATAATACTCCTTCCATCATTTTTATTTTTGTATGTTTTATATGCCCAAAGGTCTTTTGTCTTTCCTTCAATGTTATTGATTACTACCGATACTTTTATTCGATTTTCGTTTAAAGTTTTATAATACCATCTTTCAGATTTACCCATAATATTAGTAATCATTCCGATAATATTTGTTTTGGTAGGTGCTAAAAAAGTCCGGTGATAAGTTTTAAATAGAGGAACTCTAAAGGAATTCAAAATTCCCTCTGTTTTAAATCTAATTACATTCATCTTTATTCCCTCTTCTTTTTTAGTGTATCCAGTGCCCGTGACACACTGGTAACCTTAACTCCTATCTCTTGAAATTTACTTTTTATTTCTTCTTCGTTTTGAAAAATATTTGTTGTTAATCCTACTGCTTTACTTTTTATATAATCCGAATTTTCTTTGATAGCTTCAATTATTGGTTTTACTTCTAAATTATTGTATTTATCAATTTTAAAAGTATTCAACAAAAACGGATTACCCGCTCTTTGAGAGATAGCTACAACAAATTTAGGGGAAATATCTTCTAAATGTCTTGATTGTTTTGCTCCACCATTAAAAACCTTAATGGCTTCTATTAATATGTTTATTCTATGATTAATCTCTTCATCGTTTAATATTTGATTAAATTTATAGTTATATTCATTTATTTCTTTGCCTATTTTATTAGCATCAATTAGAATATTACCTCTCATAAAATTTAGTGTATCAATCTCTACCTGTACAATATTACCACTTTTTTTAGTTTCATCTTTCACTGCTTGCTTTCTGGTTAAATAATCATATTCACCTTTGTAAGGTAAAATAGAAAGCATGGGAGCCACCTTTACAGGAGACCATCTTCTCCCACCTTTAGGCATCATATAGCCAAATAGATCTAAATCACAAAAACTTTTATACATAAGTTCTACATCTTTAAACTTTTCACTTTTATCTGAAGCATATATTTTTGTATTATATTCTCCAAAATCAGGTTTTCCTTTTTCCTTTACTGCGGTAATGTTTTCACCTAATTGTCTTAGAGTTTCTTTTAAATATCGTCTTTGAGCCTGCCCGGATATATAAGCAAATTCGTTACCTTGATTATCGGTAATTTTTTTTATAGCAACAATATTTCCTCCTGTTCTTTCACTCCCGTTTAACGATGCAATATTTATTTTTGATATATAAGCTATGTTTAAAAATTCCATTTTTATTTGCCTCCTTTATTTTGTTCTTTAGCATAAGAAACACTTTTATATTTATCTATAGCATATATCGCAATATAATCGCGAACTATTTCCCAATTTTCTGGACATTTATCAAGTTCGTCTAATATATCTGCTAACGAATTTATAAACTCTATATTAAATTTTGCTTTTTCTTGATTTTTCAAAACTTCAAATTTAAAATTTTTAAAATAAGAAATTAATTGCTTATGATTTTTAATATTCCTTAATGTAAACAATAGATTCTTATCTTCTACTTGCGCTTCAAAATTTCCTATCCCCTCCCCAATTATTTTAGATTTTCTATGCAAATCCATCTCTAAATCCTCCTTTTTTATTTCTTTGAGATAAAGATTTTCAAAAATAGACAACTCTTTTCCTAATCTTCCTTTATTATTCTTTAGTAGATCAAAAGAGGCTTCTAAATAATTCTTTCTTAAATTCTTAAAATTAAGCAAGTTATCGGTAAAAGATTTAATGTTTAGGTTTACTTCCTTGTTACTCTTAGATAAGCTCAAAGCAGTTATTAATTCTGATAAATAAGCAAAAATACTCTTACGATCCTTTTCTATTCTAGATTCTTTTAATTTTTTAAAAAATTTAATCAGTTTATATGCTTTGGAATATTCATTTAATGAAGACTTCATATCTCCCTCTTGGGTATAAGTAAAAAAGGTTATATACTTTAAAGTATTATATAGTTTTTCTTTTCGCTTCTTACGTCTTTCCTCTGGCTCTTTTTTGTAACTATCTTCGATATGAAAAATAAGGGAAAATAAATACATAAAAAATTTCACTTCAAACTCTGTTTCACTATTGGAAATATAAAAATAAGGATTTTTTATTCCATCATTTTTATAAAGCTGATTTCTAAAGTCAATATTTGTGGGAATTGTCTTTATCTCTTCTGTTTTGTCATCTTTATATTTTATCTTTTCATCATTTATTTTTAATTCATTTTTAAATTCCAATAAATAATCTAACCTACTTGAATTTAAATAAACATAAAAAGCAATATTTTTCTTAGAATAAAATAATCTTCCTATTCGAGAACCATGCAAATAAATTAAGGCATCCCATTTATCGATTTTTTCTGATTGCTTTAGCATATCTTTAAAGTATTTTTGACCATCTTCAAATTGGTGAATTTTCGAGTCAAGTACTAATTTTTTTTCAGATACTGTGAGATAGGCGCAAAAATTACGTATTCCTTCTTCTCGGGAGATATGCTCGAATAATTTTAATTTTTTTCCTAATTTTAATTTTCCTAATTTCTGATTAAAAAAAATTTTATTATATTCTTCCTCTTTTATTTTTAGTTTGTTTTTTTGTATGAATTTTTTCATCATTTCATATAATTCTTGCGATGGTTTACCTATTTTTTCTGCAGTTATATAGCTATAAACACCGTGCAAGACATCATTGCCGGATGCTTTTCCCCTTACATCAAATCTATAATCTTTTACAAATGTATTTCTATTGCTATCCCAATAAATTTTATCATTTCTTGTCTGAAAGACAATATTATTTATATCTAAAAATATAAATAACAATTCATTGTATATTTCATTTTCATATTCTTTCTTAAAAATAATTTTGAAATTGTTATTTTGAAAAACATATTCTAAATTATAAACCTTATTAGAAAGTAAATGTCCATACAAATTTACTATCCCATTATTATAAAATACATCTTTTGGATAAAAAATTTTCTCAACCATTTGTTCTTTTAATTTACTTTCCAAACTCAAAACCTCCTCTCAATACAGAAACCCATTCCAATAGTAGAGTTCTTTTCCAACAGCCCAACTGCTAAAGTCATAAAAGCTAATTTCTGGGAGATTTCGTCATCGTTAATGGCAATTTTAAATTTATTTCCAAATAAATTAGTATTTTTATATTTATATACAATTGGCTTTTTATTCATTATTTTTATTTTTTCAAAAAATAATTGTTCTTCACTTAATGGAGTTCCAAAGTAATCTCTATATTTTTTAAATAAATTTGAATTCATTCTTTCTATTAGAAATTTGATGTCATTGCCCGGAATCCAATAAATATTTTTTCCAATAGTTGCCAATGCCGGAGTTACGGTATAAATCTCTTTTATAGGTCTTTGCTCCTGTTTTTTAATTTCGCCGGCAATTACTTTAAAATAATCAGTAGTAGTATTGTGAAACAGCTGCTTAATTTTAGATATAAAATCTTCTTCTAAGCTTCGAATGCGAAAAACATAAATTTTACCTGCTTTGTAAATTTTGTCTTTTTCCCGAGGATAAAGAGAATCGAAAACATAATTTTTATATTTATTCTCCTTATGTTTTATAGCTAATTTATCATCACTTAACATTGCTTTGTTGATAAGTTGGGCAATTTTTTCATTTACTTCATTAAAAGCTACATTTTTTAAAAGATATGCCGTTGTAGTTAATTCAAAATAATGCATTAATAGATTTACCTCCTTTTACTAATTATAGTTTTTTATTTATGCCATTCCTTCATGCCCACAATTTCTTCCTATATCCTCTGGTGTAAGCTTTTGGGACGGGGAGCTCAACAGAAAAGGGTATATGCCAGCTTTTATCCATGTAGGATGATAAAGAAGATCTGGAGGGGATTTTACCGGGACAATTTTTAAGAATGGTAATAATATTCATTAATCTTTCAATCTTATCTATCTTTTTCACCCCCACTAAAAACAAATGAATAATCGTGAGCAAGATACTTAAGATGTTTGAATACAAGCAAAATTAAAGCAATAAGTATTAAGAATCTGAAAAATTGGTTACTAATTTTGAATAATTTTTATAATTATACCATATGCTCGTGAATGCAGTATGGCAACAATTATAAAAATAATTATTATTTTTTTGATATTTTTTTAAAAATATAGCATTTTATCAAATTACAAACTTATTTGCCAACCTTATTTTAGGATTTAATGTAAGGCTCTCCCTTTTCCTTTGCTTTTAATAATCCCTAATTTTATCAATTTTTTAATTTCTTTTAGGGCTCCTTCATTAGAAAACTCGAACATCTCTCGCACTTCCCAATTAGATATCTGATCATTTTGATTTATAGATATACACTATACGCTATATATATTCGACAAAGAGTTTAGGAAATCCTTCTTTTTTGAAGAAAAAGTTTATTCGATTAACCAATTCGCCAATTGACCAATTGACCGATTAAAAACACGAGTTATGGGATAGTTTAGTTATTGGTATTAAGAACAAAAGAATAAATGCGAAATAAAGAAAGAGAAGAAAAGGATGGATTCCCACTTTCGTGGGAATGACAGAGGGAGATGTGGGAATGACAGAGGGGGTGACGGGGATGACATTAGGAAGCGCGGGAATGACGGAAAGAAGTTCGAGGATGATAGGGGAAAGAAATTTATTTGATAAATTTGTACTAAAATATTTTCAACAAAAAGGGTTTTTTGATTTAAATGGAGAATTATAGTTATGGGGGTGGAGATTGCTTCGCTCTCTGTAGTCGCAATGACATTTGGACAGGCGAGACGCCTATCCTATGGATAGGAGGAATAATTAAATAAAATAATTTAAAATAAACAAGACCCCCGAATCTGTTATTTAGAGAGACGGGATACTTATTATATGATTAATGGGGTTAATGCAGTAAATGCCGTGCTAAAAGAAAGATAAAGATTATGATGACTAAAAAAGATGGTGATTTTTCTTTATATATAGGAATATTCTTTTTCTCTGCTTCGGTCTTACTCTTTGAACTTTCCCTTATGCGAGTATTTTCTATTCTCCAGTGGAATTATCTGGCCTTTATGATTATTAGTATCGCCTTTTTAGGATATGGAGCGAGTGGAACTTTTTTATCGGTCTTCTCTTCGATTCTGAAAAGGACTGAAGGTAAAAATTTATATAAATACCTCCTCTTCTTTTCCCTGCTTTTCTCTTTGGGTTCTTTACTCTCTATATTTGTCATCTCTAAAGTCCCCTTTGACCTTTATCGGGTAATAACGGATAGATATCAATTGCTGTACCTGGTGATTTATTATCTGGCCATTGCCATCCCCTTTTTCTTTGCCGGAATCTGCATCTCTTTAGCCATATCTAAACTACCCGAAAAAGTAAATAAAATATATTTCTGTGACTTAGGAGGTGCATCTGTAGGCTGTATCTCTTTCTTGGTTCTGGCTAATTATATAAGTTTGAGTCGTTTATTGATTGTTCCTCCACTACTTTCTTTTCTAGCCTCTTTTTTATTTTCCTTAAAGCTGAAAAATAAAAGCTCAGCAATTTATGTGGTGGGGATATTTGTTTTTATTACTTTATTTAGTGGAGCAGAGAATTTTTATTCTTTCCCGGTAAATCCTTATAAAAGTTTATTCACTTTATTGCGCTACCCTAATTCCCGAATAATTGATAGGCAGGAGAATAGTTTCGCCAGATTGGAGGTGGTAGAAAGTGAAGGGGTAAAATACGCCCCGGGGTTAAGTTTGAATTTCTCGGGAGAGATTCCTGAACAATTAGGTCTGGTCACTGATGGTGACGGATTAAGTGCGATTACTAAATTAGAGGGAGAAAATGATTTAGAAGGATTGAAAAAAATAGAGTTTTCAGATTATATCTCATCTGCTTTAGGATTTCATCTTATCGGTGATAAAAGAAAAATTTTAATCATCGGACCGGGGGGAGGATTAGATGTTTTAGGAGGAATTTATAATAAAGCAGAAGAGATCTGGGGGATTGAAATGAATCCCGATGTTAAAATCTTACTGCAGGGTAATTATGCTGATTATTCGGGAAATATTTATAACCGTGAGGGAGTTAAAATCTTAACCGGTGAAGGGAGGAGTGTATTAAAAGGATTGGAGCAAAAGTTTGATTTGATTCAAATTTCTTTAATTGGCTCATCAAATACTGCCTCCGGAGGATTTTATAGCATTTCAGAAAATTACCTTTATACAGTGGAGGCGTTTATAGATTTTTGGCAGCATCTTTCTGATGGTGGGAAATTGAGCATTACTCGCTGGCTAAAATTCCCCCCTCGTGAGATTGTACGTCTCTGTAGCATCAGTTTAGAGGCTCTCAGTCGAATGGGAATAGAAAAACCGGAAAATCATCTGGCCATAATCCGCAGTTGGGGCACTTCTACTCTTATCTTAAGTAAAAAAGAAATAGGAGAGAAAGAAATAAGGGCGATTAAAGATTTTTGCGATGAAAGAAACTTTGACACAGTCTATTTTCCGTGGATTAAGGAAGAGGAGGCCAATATAAATCACGTCCTGGAGAAGAGTTATTATTATCAAGAGATAGACCAATTGGTGAATAGTTTTAAGGAGGATAAGCTGAAGGATTTTTATGATAGTTACTTTTTTAATGTTTCGGCAGTCACCGATAATCAACCCTATTTTTTCTACACTTTAAAGTGGAAAAATATCCCCAAGATAGTAAAAAGTACATCCAATTGGCAGCCCTTGATAGAATGGGGGAATTTAATTATATTTGCCACTTTCCTTCAGGGAATAATATTTAGTATTATATTTATATTTTTACCTTTAATTTTAAAGAGATTCCCTGTAACTAAAAGAAAGGTAAAGATTCCTTTTTTACTTTATTTTGCCTCTTTGGGTTTAGGGTATATGCTTTTAGAAATCTCTTTTATCCAAAAATTTATCCTCTATCTGACTAACCCTGCTTATTCTACTTCTATTATCATCTTCTCCTTTCTGTTCTTTTCCGGCCTGGGAAGTTTTTATTCAAAAAAGATAGAGAGAAATTATGTTAATGCTCTGAAAATTATTATCTTTACCCTGTGTGGCATCTTAATACTTTATCAATTTATTTTGCCTTATGTTTTTAATACCACTTTGAAGTATAGCTTGTTGGTTAGAATATTTATTACGCTGGGGTTAATCTTCCCCTTAGGATTTTTAATGGGGATGCCCTTCCCCTTAGGGATAAGGTTGGTCAATTCGACAGAACAAGGAAAGGAGCTTATCCCCTGGTTGTGGGCGACCAATAGTTTCTGTTCTATTATTGCCTCTGTCTCCGCAGTGATAATTGCCCTCTTCTTTGGGTTTAAAGTGGTTGCCTTATTGGCAGCATTTATTTATCTTTTTGGATTTCTCAGTATAATAAGGAACAGAGAACCGTCCCCTGTTCCTTATTTTTCTGATTCAACCTGACTATAACTAAGTGACCATTTGCCACACCTATCGCCCCAACGAGCAACCAGTTCATTTTCTATAAAAATTTCTACTACTTCACAACGATTAGGACAACCATCACATTCAAACCCCCTAGTACGATACTCTTTATCCGCTAAATTAAATCCTCTAAAACTTGTTTCTTTTCCGGTATTTTCAAACTCTTCTTTAGCTAATAAAGCTGCCCCGATAGCTCCCATAACTTTATGGTGCTCTGGTACAATAACCTCTTCTCCTAATTCTTTTTTAAAACTTTTTCTTATTCCAGAATTGGAAGCTACTCCTCCTTGAAAAAAGATAGGAGGGCAAATCTTTTTCCCTTTAGCCACATTATTTAAATAATTCCTTACCATAGCCTCACATAGGCCAGCAATAATGTCTGTTTTGCTATATCCTAATTGTTGTTTATGAATCATATCTGACTCAGCAAAGACGGTACATCTGCCCGCAATCCTTACCGAATTAGTTGATTGTAAAGCATAATCTCCAAATTCCTCAATAGGAATTTTTAATCTATACGCCTGCTGGTCCAGAAAAGAGCCAGTTCCAGCTGCACATATAGTGTTCATCCCAAAATCGACTACAATTCCATTTTGTAATATTATTATTTTGGAGTCTTGTCCCCCAATTTCAAAGATAGTTCGAACCTGCGGATTAATCTGTAAAGTTGCTACTGCCTGGGAAGTAATTTCATTTTTCACTATATCTGCACCTACTATTGTTCCAGCCAATACTCGCCCACTTCCGGTAGTACCAACACCTCTTACTTGAACAGAACCCAAAGAAATATTCTGCCTCATCTCTTCCATACCTCTTTTTATGGCTTCTATGGGCTGCCCTTGTGTTCTAAGATATACTTCATTTAATAATTCCCCTTTTTCATTAATAAGGGCAAGATTTGTACTTATTGAACCGACATCAACACCTAAAAATTCCGACATTTTCTTTCACCTCCTGCTTACAATCATATCTAATTACACAGATTACATATAATATTACACAGATTAATTAAATACCTATCTCTTTGCAGTGAGATGCCTATTTAATTTTTTTGACTTTAAAAGGTCTATAAAGGCCTCTAATCTAGTATTTAAACCTTCTTCTCCGGTTTGCTCATCATAAATTAAAGTAAGTACCGGGAAATCCAGGTCCTCACTTACTTTTTTGCTAATAATCTCAGCTACAATCTCTGGCATACAAGTAAACGGTACTACTTGAATAGCTCCGTCCATCCCCTTTTCTGAGGCCAACACAATATTACCCACCGTTGATTGCCCTTCCCCTCCAACTGATTGAGGTAAATAAGGACCCGCTGCTTTTTCGATAGGGTTTTCTTGTTTAAGCTTGCCTTTTAGAAAATTCAAATTAAATATGGAAGTAATCCAGGGTTTTACACTAACACCTCTTTCCACTTCCACTCCCAAATAACCTAATTTCTCTTCGATATTATGATTTACAAAAGGTTCAAGGGCTACATAAAATTCCCCTATTAATTTAATTTTAATTAAATTATCACTTTTAATATCTTCTTTTGCCTTATCAAAATCTCTAAATATTTTCTGTTTAACTTTCTCTATATCCTTTACGGAATTAGTACTATCGATTAAAGAAAGCCCGTTTTTAAGAATTTTAGACGTTTCTCCTTTTACACTTTCCCGAGGCCTTGCTTTTAAAGCTTCTTTTTCTAATTCTTCTATAGCAATAATTTTACTCCAGGCAATTTTACTAGCTTTAATAAAAGAAGATAATGAATGTTTATTTTGAAGCAAATTTACATATCTTAACATCCGAATAAGGTTCCCCCGAGGCACTTCAAGGGAGATCATTTCAAATTTATAGCCTAAACTCTTTAAAATCATTCTTTGAATCTCAGCATAATATCCAAACCTGCAGGGTCCCCAGCCTCCTACCATTATAATTGTATCTGCCCCTCTTTCTAAGGCCTCGATAAAATTGCCCAGTACAATCTTTAAAGGAAGACAGCAATACTCCGGAGCATATCTTGCTCCCAAGTCAAGAGTTCTTTTAGTATTAGGTGGAGGCAAAATAACTTCGTGCCCTAGATTAGAAAGTAATGACTTCCCTGCGATAGAAGCAAGATTACCTAAATTAGGCATGGTTACTTTCATATCTTTTTCTCCTTATAATCATATCTAAAAAGGCTTCTGTTCGAGTGTCAATCCCTGCCCCTCCAGTGTGTTCATCAAATACAAACTCTGTATATGCCACTGAGGGGTATTTATGACTTTCCTGCCGGATTAATTCTCCAATCATAGAATCTTCACCACATTCAAAAGAAGTAAGATGGATTATCCCATCAATCTTTTTTTCCAAGAAGTAAAGAGCTGAGCCTACTGTTTTTTTAGAAAGAGTCCAGAAAATAGGTTTATGTAATTTTTTAAGCTGCCTTTCTATATCTTTCTTTTTAACCATTTCTACAGTTAAGACATTAATTTTAAACTTTTTTAATTTGGAAATTAAATTCAAATTAATAAAAGTATCATAAACCAGATAAGAATGGCCCAAAATAGCAATATCAAGAGAATTTTTTAAATTATTTTGGGGTAATTCTTTATTATATTGCTGACTGATAATTTTCGGAGCTAACTCATTTTCTTTTAATTGTAAATATGGTTGCAAACAATTCTGTGCTTCATAAAAAGATTGGTATATTTTTTTAGAATTGTTAGTAATTAATTTTCCTACTTCTAAAAAGGAATTTTTAAAATTAGTAACAGGTTTTCTTATGTCAATAGTAGGTTCAATCAAAGGAGGAAGGGGCGAGAGAGAACTTTTAATCATATCGGGAAGACCAAAAAATTTAGGACAAAAATAAGCACCTTTTTCTACACAGACCATCCGAGGGATAAATAAATAATCCACTCTATCTTTCAAGCTCATCACGTGCCCATAAAATACCTTGACCGGGAAACATACTTCACTAATAGCCGATCTTACCCCTAAGTCGAGTATCTCTTTAGTAGTAGGACCGGAAATAACTACTTCAACGCCTAAGCCCTCCAAAAAATTCTTCCATAGTGGAAAGAATTCATAATAAAGAAGAGCTTGTGGTATCCCAATTTTTAAATTTCCCATAATTATTGGCCTCCAAATTTAGAGACTTCTGAGAACATTATCTGGAAGATCCAAAAATCGTTTTGCAATAAACCCTTTCTGTTCTATTATTATAATAACTTAGAAGGAATATATCAATTTCTATAAAGAAAGTATCGAGTATCGAGCCAAGAAAGAGAGGAAAAGATACAAAAAAGTAGTATTCTTCTTTTTATCTAACTACCCTAATAAAGTTTACACTAACAATAAGTTATAAAAAACATTATCTACTATGTCCAATCATGGGAACAAATCTTACCCCGATAATCCCTTTAGATTTAATTTTTCCTTTTGTTTTTTCTATTTTCATTAGAGTTTGAACCATCCATATTCCACCCACGGGTATTACTATTCGTCCTCCGTCATCTCTAATCTGCTGAAGAAGGGGCGGAGGAACATGGTCAGGGGCACAGGTTACTATAATAGCATCATAAGGGGCATATTCTTCCCAACCATAATATCCATCACCAATTTTAAAATGGATGTTTCTATAACCTAAATCCTTTATTAATTTTTCTGATTTTTTAGATAAACTTTCGTATATCTCTACCGTATAAACTTCTTTTACAATCTCAGCTAAAACTGCTGCCTGATATCCAGAGCCAGTTCCTATCTCTAAAACCCTTTCCTCTCCTTTTAGCTCTAAAAGCTGAGTCATTAAGGCTACAATATAAGGCTGGGAAATGGTTTGACCTTCACCTATAGCAAGGGGGTAATCATTATAAGCTGATTCTCTGATGCGTGGGCCAACAAATTGGTGGCGGGGGACAGTGAGCATAGCCTGTATGACTTTCGAATCAATTATATCTCGGCTACGTAATTGATTTAATACCATGCTCTGTCTTTTTTCTATATAATCATCTATTTCGTCAATTTTATCATGTTCATATATGACTATTAATAAAAAAATTATAAATATTAGCAATATAAAAATAAGGGGTTTTCTCATTGTAAAACACCCTCTTTGTTTGGTACTATAGTTTTACTAAATTGTTTATTCCATAGATATCTTTAGATTTATATTATTTTAATTCAAAGATATTATAATTACTTCTCTTTTTTATATTTTAATTATATCAATATCGTAAGTTATAGTAAAATATTTCTCGTGATTCTTAGCTTCTAAAGAGAACTTCTTCTTTGTTAAAGAGACGAGTAGCTCCCAGAAGTGCTAATCCGGTAATTACCATATTAGCACTAAAAGTAGTTATAATATGGTTCCAGTAAATTTTACCCATTAATATCTCTTTAAAAACAAAACTACTGTTTAAAACCGGAATTAAAAACATTTTACCGGTCAATTCCATTCCTTGACTTATAGAAATTATTCCCAAAAAAATAGTCAGCATATAGATGGGGGTGATGTAACTCGAGGCCTCTCTAATATTGCGGGCAAATATGCCCACCATCACCAATGCTGCACTGGCTAAACCGACTAAAGGAAATAAAACTAAAAATAGTAAGAAGATAGTATTAATAGATATCCCAAATTGCACTCCCTCAATGCCCCCTGCAATAGAAGCTCCCGATAAAAAAGCAAGAGTAAGCCCGAGCAGTCCTAAAATCATACTGGTAAAAGAGATTAACATTACAGCAAAACATTTACCCAATACTATCTCTAATCGACTTATTTGACTTACTAATAGAGTAGCAATAGTTCCTCTTTCTTTCTCTCCGGCAGTTATATCTACAGCTGTATGCATCGCTCCTGTAAAGATGAGTATTATAATCAAATAGGGAAGTAAAACTGCTAAAAATGAACCGGTCATTTTTTTAGCAGTAGCTATATTTTCTTCTTGTAGAATTAACGGAGTAAGAAATTCCTCTTTTAAATCCAAACGAGAAAGCCTTTGTAAAAGTATTTCACCTTTGTATTTTTCAATTACTTGATTAATTCTTTGCTTGGCTATTACTGATTTAGCCTCCGTAGTATCATATTTTAAGATAAGTTTACCGGGTTCTCCCTGTTCAATTTTATATTTAAAATCTGGAGGAACCACTAAAACTGCCTGAATATCCCCATTTCGCAATTTAGCGGGAGAGTCGTCTTCTATAGTAAGAAGTTTAATCTTTTCAGAATCTTGGAGATATTTTACTAATTGGGGAGCAAATTCTGCACCGCGTATCACAATCTTTGAGTCAGCTTCTTCTGATTTTATACTTCCTATCTTGCTAAAATAGCCGATACCCGCAAATAAGAGAGGATAAAAGATTAAAGGAATTATTATCATAGCAATTATAGTTCTTTTATCTCGTATGGTTCCCACTAATTCTTTAGTAAAAATAAGTTTAATATTTTTCCAACTCATTCTAAATTCTCTCCTTGATTTATTAATTCAAAAAATATTTCTTCTAAATCGTCAGATAAAGAATTCTTTTTTAATTCTTCCAAAGTCCCCTGAGCAATGAGATTACCTTGATGAATAATCGCGATCACATCACACAATCTTTCAGCTTCCCGCATAATGTGGGTAGAATAGATGATACACTTCCCCTGATCTCTAAATCTTTTAACATATTCAATTACTGTGTTAGCTGTAATTATATCTAATCCTACTGTTGGTTCATCTAAAATTAATACAGGCGGGTCATGAATAATACTCCTGGCAATAGAGAGTTTCTGTTTCATTCCAGTAGAAAGTTTATTTACTCTGACATCCTGAAAATCTTCCATATCTAAATTGTAAAAGATTTCAGCCGTTCTTTTTTTAATATCTTTATCTTCCATTCCATTAATCCGACCGAAAAACATTATTGTTTCTCGGGGAGTAAAACGGTCATACAATCCTGTTTCGCTGGATAAAAATCCTATATGTCTCCTTACTTTACTTGCTTCTTTAACCACATCAGATCCATTTACTGTTATCTTCCCTTTAGTAGGGAGCATCATGGTAGCTAAAATACGTAAAGTAGTGGTTTTGCCAGCTCCGTTAGGACCTAAGAGTCCAAATATCTGACCTTTCTGACAATTAAACTTTAAATTATTAACTGCTGCTACCTTACCTCTTTTTTTATCATGGAATACCTTGGTTAATCCCTCTACCTGGATCATTTTTATATTTAATCCTTCCTTTATACTGTAAATCTTGCTAACTAAAAACTAATAATATAATTTAAAATTTAAAACTTATAAAATCTTCTATTTAACTTATCCATTATAAAATTCTTACGCCATATCCGTTACACACTAAAGGCTATACATTAACTTTACTGCCAAACCTGGTCTTTATTACTGCCCCAAAACCAAAAAGATAAACGATAAGCATAACCATTTCACCTAAATAGGGAATAGTTTTTACCATTTCTAAAATTATTAATCCTATAAAAACACACCATAAATTAGCGGGGTCTTTAAAATTAAAAGTATTTAAAAATCTTCGGCCAATTAAAAGATCAATTCCTACTACTCCAATTATATTAGCTATAATAATTAATAAAATAAGGAAAAATACTAAAGGAATGCCTATAACAAATATACCTAAAGCTATAGTTAGAGGGATTATTAAAATTGCTCCTAATATACCAAAAAGCAAACTTTCCCCCGGTTCTCTGCTAACAAAAATGGCAATATTATTTATCTGTTGAGAAAATAAGAAGGTAATCAATCCTGCAATTAGTAATAAAATTATGAGTTTAAACAGATTAAAACCTCCATCCAAATAAACTCCAAAAAAAGGTGAATATCCACGATAAAAAAAGGGCTGATAGTTAAAAGGTAAATGGCTAAATTTATTATAAAAATTTTGTGCAAAAGGAAATTTTGCTATCTCTTTTACTTTTCCTCTTACTTCTGAACCTTCCCATTGAAGGATTTTCCCACCAATTGATATTACATCACCACCAACTACACTTCCTTCTTTTAGTACTATATTATTACCTACAGATACTATATCTTTTTCTACCTCTCCACTAATAGTAATTAAACTTCCAATAACTATAACTCTATCTCGAACCTTTCCCTTTATAACTACCTTACCCCCTAAAGAGATTACAGCATTAGCGCTTTCACCCTCTTTAATATTTATATCGCTACCGATGCGAAATATATTTCCTCGATTAATATTAATATTATATTGAGCCAAAATAGACTGTTGAGTGATAAAAATCAGTATTATTAGAATTAATAATACCAAGATATTCTTTGATCTAAAAAAATGCGAATTAGACATAATCAATTCTCCTTATATATTTTTCTAAATAATCAAACTTCTCCGAGGTCATTAGTAAAGCGAAAAGCTAAAAAACATTACCGTATTATATTTTCTCTACGATAGTTTTCTTAACCAGCTAACCAGGTAACTAGCTAATTAACTATCTATCTAACTCTTTCCTTATTACGATTAAAGCATTTTTAAGGCATTTAAAATTTCTTCTCTTACTTCTCTCTCCTCTTCTAAATTTAAAGCTTTTTCCAAAGCGCTCTTTGCCTTTTCTCCTCCAATTTTACCCAGAGCCCAGGCAGCATGTTCTCTCACTATCGAATTGGCGTCTTCTCGTAAGACTTTAATCAAGGGGACAACAGCCCGAGGATCACCAATATTGCCTAAAGCCAGGGCAGCATTTCTTTTAATTACTTTTCTTGACCTTATAGCAATTTGATTATAAGCAAAATAATCTTGAAATTCCTCTTGGGTAATTGTAAGTAAAGGTATTAACGGAATTCTTAAGCCAATATATCCATATTCAGGTTTATATTTTTTAAGTTTTACTTTACGATTTTGAGGACAGACCTCCTGACAGGTAGTGCAGCCATATAATCTATCTCCCCAAACTTCCCGAAAAGCTAAAGGTACCTTCATCGGCCTTTCGGAAATATATTGCAAGCACCTGGTGCGGTCAATTGTATAAGGGGAGACAATAGCCTGAGTCGGACATGAATCAATACATATTGTACAATTGCCACAATCTCTCTGAAGAGGTGTATCCGTTTCTAAGTCTAATTCAGTAATAATTTCTCCCAAAACTACCCATGAACCAAATCTTTCGGTAACAATTATTCCGTGTTTTCCGTACCAACCTACCCCAGCCCGTTCGGCAATCGGTTTTTCCACTAAAGATACGTAACAAGATTTATTTTTAGATTTATATTTAAAATCAGTCTTTTGATTTATAAAATCGACTATTTTTTTTAATTTTAATTTTACATCATAATAAAAATTACCGACATCATATTTAGCAATTTTCCCCAAGGGTTGATCTTTATTTGTTATATCTTCTGTTTCTTCTATAAAATAACTTTGGGCAACACTAATTATAGATTTTGCTCTTTTTAGAATACTCTTCGGATTACATCTTTTACTAATTTTATTCAGATTTAGATTATTAGGTCTTTCTGAAATATTTTTAAAGGCATAGTAATCATTTTCAGGAATATAACCCTTTTCTACACTTTCTATAATGCGCTTTTCTGTTTCTGGAAAACCCTCAGCATTAGTAATCCTGATAACATCCAAACCAATCTCTTTTCCAAACTCTTTTATCTGTGAAGCTAATGGCATAAAAAAACTCCATTAATACAATTTACCAATTGGCCAATTCTCCGATTAAATTAGTCATTAGTGAAAACTTTATTCAGTATATAGTTAAGAAAGAAAAGAAATGCAAGATACAAGATTAAATAAATGACCAATTTACCGATTGACCGATTAAAAACAAAAAAAGGTTGCAAGACGCAAGTTGCAAATTGCACCTTATTTCTATCTTTACCTTTTCCTCACTAAATACTAACGACTATTCACTATTCACTATTTAGTATTCTGCTAGCAGTAATAGCTGCTCCTAAAGCGCCCACTATTTGAGGTTCATCAGGGACATAAACTTTAACCTTGAGTCTCTTCTTTAAAGCTTTTACCATTCCTATATTTTTTGCCACTCCGCCAGTCAAAGTGATAGTGTCTTCTAATCTTAACCTATTAGCCATACTACAAATACGATTAGATATTGCTTCGTGTAATCCTCTTATAATATCTTCTTTAGCACAGCCCTCTGCCATTAAAGAAATTACTTCCGATTCTGCAAATACAGTGCACATACTACTTATATTTATTTTTTTTCTCGATTTTAAAGATTCTTCTCCTAATTCTTCTGTCCTTACACCTAATGCCTGAGCCATAACTTCTAAAAATCTACCCGTCCCTGCTGCACATTTATCATTCATGACAAAATCGACTACCCGGCCATTTTTACCGACACTTATTACTTTACTGTCCTGCCCTCCAATATCTATAACCGTTCGAGTATCAGGATTTAACCAATTTGCCCCCAGGGCATGACAGGTAATCTCGGTGATAGACTTATGGGCAAAAGGAATATTTATTCTCCCATAACCGGTAGCTACTATAACTGATAAATCTTTAAAATCATTTTCAGTCTTTTTTAAGGTTAATTCTAAGCAATTTTTTGTCAATTTATTTATATCAGCACCAGTGGGTATGATAGTAAAATCCTTCATCTTATCATCTTCAAGGATGACTACTTTAATAGTTAATGAACCTATATCCAACCCTGCTACAATCATTTTGCCTTTCCTTTTCTAAAAAATTTTCGCATATAAAATTATTATTCTATCTATGCTTTTTCCCCTATTTACTCTTTTTCTTTATTTTGGTTTCCTGTCTCTGTTTTCGTAGAGCCTGTCCCTGTGAAAACAAGGAGAAAAAAGCCTTTCACAGGAATGACACCTGGATAAATATTTATATATTTTTTAAGACAACATTTCTAAGAAGGCTTCAATCCTGGTCCTGGTCTGACCTTTAGAATAATTACGAGAATCAGCACCATCTCCATCTAATATTAACATAGGCACGCCTTCTCCTTGCAAAAAGTCTTTAATAATATACGTCCCTCCGCAACTCTGACGACATCCCCTTTGAGAAAAATGGATCACTCCGTCTATTTTATATTTTTTTACTAAATCATATACTACTTTTATCCTTCTTTCTATAGGACCTGCCCCAAAATTAGAAATCATCTTTTGAGCTAAACTTTCCCAAGGTCTCTGAGGATCTAAAGCTTCCCAATAAACATAATTTACTTCTTCAAATGAAATTACCGCCCCATTCTCTTTGAAGTCTTGTATTATCTCGTTTTTATAATAAGGTCTTATCTGGTGAAGCCACAGAATTCTATGTTCTTCCTTCTCCAACACGCCAATCTTGTGGTTAACCTTCTCTTCTATCTCTTGATATAAAGTATGATAAAACTCCAACCCTTTCTTTGTCCCTAAAGAAGAAAAAAACATATATAAAATATAAGCCATAGCATCCCAACCCGATAAAGGAGAAGGGACATTTTTTCGAAGTTCATTAAGCTTTATTATATATTCTCTAGTCCGATTAGATAAATTAAAAAAATAGTTTATTCTTTCATCACTTAATAAGTGTTGCCCACTAACTTTATCTATTTTATGGGCAATTTCTTTTAATTGAGCAGCAAGGTATCTCTGGGAATCTGAATCATCATAATAGGGAGTATCTATTAAGTAATGTTCACAATTATAATATTTACTCATATTATGAAAAAATTTAGTAGAGCCATCACATAATTGAGAACTGGAAATAATTAAATCTGGGTTAGGGAACCAGTCTTTTAAAATCAGACCAGTTGCTACCCGGTAAAATGAACACAAGTCAGTAGAGTAAAATTTTGATTCAGCAGTTTCTATAAAATAACTGGCTAAACCTACTGAAGCTAATACCCCTGAAATGAGCTCAGGATAAATAGGAATAAAGTTAAGGGCATATAATAGCTCAGAAGGTGTATAAATATTAGTCCAAACTACTAATTTTCTTTTTTTGCAGGCCTTTTTTAGTTGATAAAAAAGGAAATCTAACCAAAGCTTAAAACTTTTTGAACTTTTCCTAAAATATATTTTTGAACCTATATTGCCAAGCTTATAAGTATTAGAATTTTTAGCTATTTTTTTTATTAATATAGATTTAAAATCATCATTAAAATTATCTGGCAAATTCTAATACCTCCAAAAAAGCTTGAATCCTGGTCTTTGCTCCCCCCGAAGTGTTGGAAGCAAATTCTCCTTCTAAGCAAAGACTGGGAATTTTATATTTTTGTAACTTTTCTCTTATCAAAGGCAATTCAAACATAGAAGTATCACAAAATTTTAAATTATAAAAAATTACTCCTCTTACCTGGTATTCTTTAATAATTTTTAAAAGGTATTTCCATCTCTTTTCTAAATTCATCATTCGGGGGCAGGGAATCTTATTTAAATAATATTCAGCTAATGATCTAAGGGGATCACTATTTATCTGTTTCATTTCAGAAATTTTAATTTGGCTTTGGAAATATCTATTGCCTGTGCACATATCCATAAATACCACTTTACCGCCATAATTCTCTATTACTTCTGCTATGCTTAAATCATCCATAACCGTTCCGGTAATAAGAATTTTAGATTTATTCTTAATTTTAGGACTAATAGATAAGATATTTTCTTCTTTTTTCATATCACTTATGAATTTTTCTAAAAGACTATTATACTCTTCTTGGGGAAAGATCATACTCCCTTTGACTATTTGTAAAAATTCTACGGCTGATAAAGAAATTTGTTCATTTATATATAAATTAAATAATTCACTTAATAATTTACGGCTTTTACTACAGACTAAAATTGCCTGATAGAGTGAATCTTTAGATATCCTTATCTTGAATTTGTCTTCCAGTTCTACTATTAATGATTGCAAATTGTGCTGATAATATTCCCAAAAATTATTTCGGGGTAAATCTAATAAATAGAGAAAAGACCCTTTAATATAATGCCTCCAGGCATCGTATAGTCTGCGCATAGCATCACAAGAATTAGTTATTATCAAATTATCTATAAACCTGAGTCTTTTATCCAGGGCTTCTCCCAGACAACTGCGAACATAAGGGCAAAAATTGCTATCTAAATAAGAATTAGCCAGAGAAGGGTCTGTGTGGGGCAGAATTCTATAAGGGTGAAAGCCAGCAGCAATAATTATCTCTTCCGGAGTATAAGTACATACCCATCCCATTATCGGTTTCTTAATAGATTCTAAAATTCTCTCTTTATGTTGAATATAATCTAAAAAATCCCTTTTTATCATCTTATCATCTGGTTATTTCTTTTTAAAAGCCTGAATCATAATAGTTATACCTACAGCAATTAAAATTACCGGCCACAGTTTGCCCCATCCTACCCAGGGGAAGAAACTGTTTAATAAAAAGATTATGCCTATAACTATTACAATTATGCCTCCTAAAATCTTTCTATTTCTTTCTGAGGTACTTTCAGACTCTCCCGTTTTAAAATTCTCTTTTACCTCTTCAATCATATCTTCAGCACCCTTTTTAATCTTATCTGTTAATTTTTCCCTTTTTTCAAAATCCTCATCAGAAATCTGTTCAGGATTTTTGGGGATTATAATCCAGGCAATAATATAAGCAATAATACCTGTTCCGCCTAAAAGAACTACCAATACTGTTAGCAACCTAACTAAAGTAGAATCTATATCAAAATATTCGGCAATCCCTCCACATACACCGGCAATCATGCAATCCTTCCTCGACCTATAAAGTTTCTTATCCATAATTAAATTCTCTCCTTTTAATTTAGTCGTTAGTATTTAGTTAGCTAATTAACTGGTTTGTTGGTTAATTAGTTTAATATTAATTTTCAATATACTTATTCCTCAACTATCTAACCAGATAACCTCTAACTATCTAACTCTTTCCTTATTACTTTACACATCACTTATTACTGTATTTCTAACCGCTATACGCTCTACGCTATTTTTTATATCCAATCATCCTCAAGAATTCTTTTCGCTCCTGAACATCTTTGTCTGTCTCTACACCTTTTGGTGAGTTTCCGTCAATAACTCCCAATACTCCTCTTCCCAAATCAGTTTCAGCTATTATAACTTCAACTTCATTGGCAGTAGCACAAAATATAGAACAAACTTCAGAACATCTTTTAACCCCGTCTAATACATTTATTGGAAAAGCATCTTTCAAGATAATTACAAAAACATGCCCTGCTCCAATAACTTTTACATTTTTTATAGCCAGGGTTTTTAGCTCTGAATCATTTCCTTCTGCCCTTACCAGACAAGGACCTGAAGCCTCATTAAAAGCCAGACCAAATTTTGCTCTTGGCACAGCCGTAATCATCACCTCATAAAGATCTTCTGCAGTTTTAATAAAATGAGTCTGACCAATAATAATATTGGTATCTTCAGGGAATTCCATTCTCACTGTTTTTAATTCCATTTATATTACCCCCCTCTCCTATAATATTCTTCACCAAAACCTTTTTTCCCTTCTATTTTTCTAAAAAAATGTTAAAATATATTTTTTCTTTTCATCTATTATCTTATCTTTTATATTATGATATAATTGTTTATATTTTACCATAGTTTATATAAAAAATTTAGTATTTTTATAGGAATTTCCTTTTTCCGTAAGCCCTAATTCGTATCTCTTATTTTGTTAGCTGGTTAGCTAGTTAAGATAGTAAAAAACGAAAAATATAAAGCACGAGATTGAATTCGTGGATAGTATCTCGTATGTTAGCGTATAGCGAGTAGATTTAGTTACCCGGTTAGCTGGTTGAGGAATGAGTATATCGAAGAATTAATAATAAACTAATTAACCAACAAACCAGTTAACTAGCTAACTAAATACTAACGACTAATTTAAGGAGTCTCTTAATGAATTTTTGGGTTAAAATCCGTCAATCTTTATTTATCGAACAGAATGTTTCCGTATTATCAATAACAGTTCTGTTTATCCTAATAGCTTTTTTTAGCTGGTATCCCATTCTTCCTATTTATCTTCGAGAATTGGGGGCAAACGATTTCCAAGTAGGATTTTCTTACTCCTTACTTGCCCTCTCTTATACTCTTATGCAATTTTTAGGAGGAATACTCTCTGACCATTTCGGTCGCAGGTTGCTAATAGTTTTTCCAAGTTTTGCCTTTCCTCTCTTATATTTTTTAGCCGGGAATTCTTCTCATTGGATCACTTTGATCTTTTTTCTCACTATCACTAATAGTCTAAGTGCTCTTCAGTTGCCCTCTTTCTATTCGATGATTGCTGAATCTGTTCCAAAAAATAAAAGAGGTACGGCTTATAGTAGATTTGAACTATTTGTCATTTTAGGAATTACCATAGGTCCGGCCATAGGGATGATATTGATTCCCCGGGTAGAGATGAAATATTTATTTTATCTTACTTCTTTTACTACTTTCCTATGTGCTCTGGCCAGAATGCTCTGGTTAAAAGAGACTCATCACTATCGTACAAAAATTAATAAAATTGATTCTTTTAAAAAATTATTTAACAAGAAGATACTGCGTATCATTTTAGCTCTTTCTTCTCTCTTTCTTTTGTTTAATCTTACTACTAATGGACCTTTTATATCTTTATATGCTAATGAAGTAATGAATTTGGATAAATCTAAAATCAATTTACTTTTTGCATTAGGGGGGTTCGCAGCAGTTATTTATAGTCTATGGGGAGGAAAAACTATTGACAAATGGGGCAGTAAAAAAGTGTTGTTGTATAGTGCGTCAGGTCTGGGAATATTTATGATCTTATGGAGCTTAAGTTCTCCCCTATGGCCGGCTATTATTCTATTTGCCATATTAGATATTTTTTCTCAGAGCTGTCATATCGCTTATGACTCATTTCTGGCTGATATATCTCATCAACAGTCAAGGGGGTTGGTTATCGGATTTATCGGGACATGTACCGGTTTAATGGGCTCTATAGGACCTTCCCTGGGAGGATATTTAAAGTTCCAGTTTGGTCCCTCATCACCTTTTTGGACTGGATTAATATTTGCTTTAATAACTTCTCTCTTGCTGATAAAAATAAAAGATTAAAAAATATTATTCTCAACAAAAAACTGTTTTGAAATTAGTTTATAGACCAAAATAGTGATAAAATATATAAAATAAAAGGAGGATGAAGATGGGAAAATTAAATAAAAATGAAGTAAAAAAATACAAAGCCATATTTTTTGATTTTGGCGGGACTTTGATGTGTGCTGAAAGTGACAATGTCGCTCATTTGCATATGATGAAAGAGATTATTCAAAAATACAACCTTCCTGCCTCCCCGAAAGATATGGTAACTAAATATAATTCTTTTCTATTTACCAAGGAAATGACTTTAAAAGATATCGACTCGGAAGAAAAATCCTTTACTCCTCTTCGCGAATCGACGAAGAGAGCTTTTAGAGGAATACTTTTAGAATACAATATTCACCCCTCAGTTGAAGATTATCAATGGTTTAAAGAAACATATTTCGAAAATCATAAAAAATATGTAAAATTATTTCCAGAAACATTTAAAATTATTGATCAAATTAAAAATAACGACTCTATTCATATAGGGATTATTAGTGATATAGACAATGACTATTTGGACTTTCAATTTAATATATTTAGAATCTATAATCTCTTCGATTCTATTACTACCTCAGAGGAAGTTCAATCCTATAAGCCTGAATCAAAAATCTTTCAGGTCGCTTTAAATAAAGCAGGTTGCGAGGGAGAAGAATCTGTTATTATAGGTGATTCTTACAAGAAAGACATTATCGGAGGGAAAAATATGGGAATGACTACCATCTGGATAAATAAATTCTCCGGAGATAATGCTGATATGGATAAGGCAGACTTTGTAATCAAAGACTTAAAAGAAATATCTCCTATCCTTGATGGGCTTATTAAATAACTTCAACCCTGTTTCTGCCTTTTCTCTTAGCTTGATAAAGGGCTTGATCAACTTTATAGATCAAACCTTGTGGAGCGATAACTTCCGGAAAGCAAGAGGTTACTCCTAAACTTAAAGTTAATTTCTTTTCATCAGATTGATTCTTATTATTTATAAATTTATATTTTTCGACTTTGAGCCTTATTCGTTCAGCGATTTCCCGGGCTTCTTCTTGATTAGCTTCAGGAAGAATAATGATAAATTCCTCACCACCATATCTTCCTACTATATCTATTTCCCTAACATTAACCTTTAGGATATGGGCTAAACTTTTTAAAACCCTATTCCCTTCCAGATGACCAAAGGTATCGTTATACTTTTTAAAACAATCTATATCAGCCATAATTAGAGCTAATGGACGTTTATATCGCTGAGCTCTTTTTGCTTCTTCTTCTAAACGTCCTTTCAGATATCTAAAATTATAAAGACCAGTTAGACCATCAGTAATAGCTAAATTCTTCATTATCTGATGTAACCGAGCATTCTGAATAGCTATAGCTACAGGAGTAGATAAAATAGAAAGCAATCTAAGATCCTGCTTATCAAAGGCATTAAGTTTCGTACTCTCTACATTTAAAACCCCGATTAATTCATCGAGCACTTTAAGTGGAACAGCTACTTCTGAACGAACTTCTTTTTCTGAAGAAATATATCCTTCAAATTTAGTAACATCGGGAACTAATAAAGGCTTACCGGTAGCTACTACCTTGCCGGTAACTCCTTCACCTAATTTTATTTGAATATTTCTTCTGCTTTCAGCCGAATATCCATCTGACGCAGCAATATAGAGGTTCTCTTTTTGCTCATCCAATAAGAGGACATCACAGATAAGATAATTAAAATATTTCCGAATTAATTTTACCACTTTAATTAAAACTGCCTTCAAGTCAAGGGTAGAATTTATGTAATTATTGATTTTATAGATAATGGTATGTTCCTTTAGCTGATCTTTAATTTCTTGGTGTAGTCTAAGATTTTCTAAAGCTATGGCAGCCTGATTAGCAAAGGTGGAGAGTAGCTGTAGATCATCCAAATCAAAAATATTGTCTTTTCTCTTGTTATCAGCATTAATTACCCCAATTATCTTACCTTTTATTTTTAAAGGAACACTTATTATTGATCTTAATTCTTCCTTCATTTCCTTAAACTCCTTAAATCTCGGATCTTTAGCCCCCTCTTCTATTAATAAAGGCTTACCTTCTTTAAAAACCCAACCAGCAATCCACTCACCTGGTTTCATTCGAACAGCAGAGACAACCTCCCTACTTAAACCTACTGCACTTTTAATATACAGCTCCGCCTTTTTAGGGTCAAAGAGCATCAAGGAACCTCTCTCCGCCTCAACTATCTGAACAGCTTCCTCTATAATTAAATTTAAGATCTTGTTTAAATTAGAACCACTATTTATCTCTGAAATTATTAATCTTAAGGCAGATAGTTCTTTAACGAGTCTTTCTTGCTCCTTATTTAAAATAACCAGTTTTTCTTTTAACTTTTTTATTTTTACTTTATTTTGGTTTAACATTGTATATTTTCCCCCAAAAACCACTCAAGAAGTGTAGATGCAAATAAAATATATACATACCCCCTTTATATATTTTTAAGTGCCTTTCAGAAAACTCTGAA
>DMCY01000082.1:13285-13411 GCA_003451675.1 Candidatus Atribacteria bacterium | reverse complement strand
CAGATATGCAAAATGGCAGGATACAACCTTATTGAGAATAGCTCAGGTAAGAATAAAAGTAGAACAGTTATCTCGAAGCGGGGACGGAAGAATCTGAGGAGTGTCTTGTATCAGATGGCCAGGACA
>DMCY01000082.1:0-13062 GCA_003451675.1 Candidatus Atribacteria bacterium | reverse complement strand
ATAAGGCGGAGATAAGGAGGATTCCTCTATTAGGGCATGACCCAGTAATTAAGCTTAAAAGCTATCTCCGCTTTTATCCCTAAGACAGAACGAAGGAATGTAAGGGCATAGACCCAGAGAGTTATGATAGGGTAAGTTTTAGGATAATGTCGGCTAATTATATCATTAAATTTAAATTCTTCGTATTTCTAAGAAAAACGGAGATATTTAAAGATTAAATTTCAAATAAAGAGATAGGAGGAAGTTAATATGTGGATTATCTTGGGAGGAATAGTAACTATAATCTTAGGGGTATTAGGATTAATTAAATGGTGGTTATTGTTTCTAAAAGCTTTAGCAGCCTTGGTGCCTTTTATTTTACTGATTGGTGGAATATTTGCGGTAATAATAGGCATAAGTTCTGTTAAAGAAAGAGCAGAAGAGAAAAGAGAAGAAGCTGCCGAGCAAACTACAGAAAGCGATAAATCCTAACCTGAAGCAAGATAAACGGTATCTAAATTAATATATAAAATTTAGAAGGATTCTAAAAAGTGAGCAAAGATTTTAAACCTAAACTGAAGAAGCCAAAGTTTAAAGAAGATTTGGAAATTGCCATAACCATATTAATAATGATATCGGTTTTTTATGTGCTGACTTATTTAGGGGTAGATAAGATACTGACTACCGCAATTGTAGCCTTATTGGGCATTTTTATGGAGATAGCCAGACAAGTTTTTTCTCAAGTCATTTTTATCATTCAATCAATTCCCTACATAGGACCGATTATAGCTAAAGTAATAGTCTGGCCCTTCTTTATCACCGTAAATGGAGTAGCTTATCTGGTTACATTAACCTTCATCAGAATTAGGGGAGTTAAAGAAGTAGCCAATGCCCGGCTTTTAACTACTGTTTTTCTCATTGGAATATTGATAGGGTTTATTTTGGGACGGGTTATTAAGATTATATAGTTAGTTACCTGGTTAGCTAGTTATACAAGTAGTTTTTGGTATTTAGTGAATAGTATTTAGCAACAAAGCAAAAAACGAAAAGCGCAAAGTCGTAGCTCAAAATTTAAAATTAAAGAAAATATTTTTTATTCTTAAATTATGCTTTTTACTCTTAGAATTAACTAATTGCGTAAATTAAACATTAGCTAACTAACTAATTAACCAGATAACTAATTAACCAACTAACCAAATAGAGGAGAAAGAGATGAGCATCATAAAAAAGAAATTTATTTCAGTATTTATTATTTTATTAATTATATTAATTGCTATATTCAATCTAAACGCATGTGCCAATGATTTAGAAATAATCGGGTTTGATTACTGGTCAAAAGGATTTTATCAGGAAGCCTTTGATCGATGGGCTGATTTTATCAGTAAGAATCCTGATTCTCCGGAAGCAGAAGTTTATTGGATTATGCTCGAAGAGGTTTTAGATAAAGTTGAGAGATATGATGAATTTACGGCTCTTTCCCAAAAAATCTTAGATAAAGATTCTAATAATAAAATTCTTAAAGCCTATGCTCAAGGACAAATAGCTCAGTCCTATATTAGAGAGAACAATATTCCTCAAGCCAGTCAAGAGATTGAGAAATTAGGGATGGTCACTGACTGGTTGATAATTGGCCCTTTTGATAATACCGGAAAATCCGGGTTTAAAAAAGTTTATCCCCCGGAAGAAGAAATTAATTTACAAAAAGTTTACAGTGGGAAGGATAGTCTCCAGATAGAATGGTTTAAACCTAAGAAAATTGCCCTTTCCGGTTTTATAAACCTTGATGCCTTTCTTTACCCCAATAATTGGTCAGTAGGTTATGCTTTAACTTATGTATATTCACCCCGGGAAGGGGCTGCTATTTTTAAGGTAGGAGCAGATGATGCGGTAAAAGTGTGGTTTAACGATGAAGTGGTGATAGAACAGGATATTTACCGAACAGCGGTAATTGACCAGGAAGCAGTGCCTGTTTGGCTGAGCGAGGGCTGGAATAAAATTTTAGTAAAAGTTTGTGAAAAAGAAGACACCTGGGGATTTTATTTTAGGATAACTGATATCGAGGGAGAGCTGATTGAAGGATTAAAATATGATACCGAATATAAAGAGATAGCAAAGGCAGCAAAAGTAAAGCTAACTGAGGAAGAATTGAAAGAAAGAGAGTATCTAAATGATGCTCTCACTTATTACCAGGAAGAAGTTATTGATAATCCCCAAGATCTAAAGTCACATCTTTTTTTAGGGTTGGTATTTCAGAAGAAAGGATTTTTGGATAAAGCAATAGAAGAATTTGAGAAAGCAGTTTCTATAGATTCAAAGAATGCTTTAGCTCATTATCTTTTGGGCAATGGATATAGACAAAAAGAGAAATTTGATGAAAGTCAGGAAAAAATCAAAGAAGCTCTAAAGAATAATCCTGATTTTATTCAAGCTATAATGCAAGTGGGGATAAACTATTACGAGAAGGGATTGTATAAAGAAGCTATTGAGGAATTTGAAAAGATGTTAGAGGTGAACCCAGATTCTTTGGAGGCTAATCTATATCTCTCTTGGGTTTACGAAAGGAAAGGTTGGAATTTAGAAGCAAGAAAAAAATTAGAAGAATTAAGGGAGGCCAAACCCTATTATGCTCTAGCCCAGTATTCTTTAGGTGTCTCATACGAAAGAAAAGGGTGGTATGAGAAGGCTATTCAGCAGTATAAAAAGGTATTGGATATTAATCATGATGATAGTTTGAGCCGGGCAAGGTTGAGTAGTTTATATTTTCAATTAGGAAAGTTTGAAGAGGGGATTGCTCTTTATAAGGAAGTTTTACTCTTGGAGCCCGATAACCCGGCAATTTATAAAAACATAGCTGATGGTTATATCAGGATGGGGGAAGAGGCCAGGGCTATTGAAATTTTAGAAGAAGCAAACGAAATATTCCCCTATAATTCCTCAATATATTCTCAATTAGGCTATCTCTATCACGAACAAGGAGAAGAGGAGAAGGCTATTGAGTCATGGAGGCAAGCCCTGGAGATATCTCCTGAATTTCTTCGTTTGAGAGATTATATTGATTTTATTTCGGAAAAAGAAGAGGTAGCCGAAGTAGATGCTCGAGAATTAATCGCCAAAGCTCCTTCAGCAGAAGAATATCCGGATGCGAGTGCCGCTATACTTTTAAATGAAACAAGGAGGATTATTCATTCAGATGGGACCTCTTCTACAACTTATCATAAGATAATCAAACTCTTTAATAGGAGAGGGATTGAAAAATTTGGAGAGGTATTCATAACTTATAATGCTTGGGGAGAAAGAATAACTATTAAAAAAGCCCGGACTTTTAAATTAGATGGGACTATAATAGATGCCACTTCTATAAAAGATATTTTCCCTTTAGAAGGGTATCGTCTATACTCTAATATTTCTCAAAAAGTAATTTCTATGCCTGCTTTGGAAGAAGAGGTAACCATTGAATATCAATATACCCTGGATGATTATAGCCGAGGTTTCATTGGTAAAAATTTCCAGGACACTTTCTATCTGCAAGATTTTGAACCTATTCAATCTTGTAGATATGTACTTACAATACCTGAGGAAGTAGAATTTAAGACAGTTAATTTTAAAACTGATATTATTTCTGAAGTGAAAAAGGTAGACAATAAGACTGTTTATTCCTGGAAGGCTTCTGATATTAGCCAGATTATTTATGAAAGTGATATGCCTCCCTTCTACAATATTGCTCCTCGAATTATGATAAGCAGTTTTTCTTCCTGGGAAGAGATTGCTTCATGGTATTATGATATATCCCGAGAACAGAGCAAGGCTGATGCCGATATAAAGGCAAAAGTGGCTGAACTTGTTCAAGGGAAAGATACCGATGAAGAGAAGATTAGCGCTATATACCATTATGTAATCTCGGAAATAAGATATTTGGGGTTAGAATTTGGTTTAAGTGGACATATGCCCCATGAGGCAGCAGAGATATATAAATATAAATACGGTGATTGTAAAGATAAGGCTACTTTACTTATTGCTATGTTGAGAGAGGCAGACATAGAAACCTATTATGTATTGCTTAGGACCAGATATAGTGGAGAGTTAGATCTTGATTTACCCAGTTTTCAATTTGATCATGCTATCGCTGCAGTTTCTTTAAACGGGGAGCTAATGTTTTTAGATGGAACTGCTGAGAACTATGTTTATGGTGATTTACCTGCGATGGATCAGGATGCCTGGGCTATGGTTTTGATTGATGGAAAAGGAAAATTTATGAAAATTCCTGTCCAGCCTGCTGAGGAAAACCAAAGGATAAGAGAAATAAAATTAGATTTAGCCAAGGATGGGTCGATTAAAGGGGAAGCCTTTATTTCTCAATCAGGTATTTTTGCATCTTATTATAGAAGCATTTTTAAAGATCTGGGAGAAACTAAGAGAGGCGAAGCAATTCAAAATTCTTTGAGTTCAAGTTGTCCTGGTTCTGTACTGGAGGAATTTAGCTTTTCCGATTTAGCTGATCTTGATGTGCCGGTAGAGCAGAAATATAAATTCAGAGTTCCTCATTATGCTAAGAAAATTGGTAATAAACTTCAGCTTAAACCTTCCATTATTGAAAGGGTAGAATCTACCAGTATTGTGGCTAAGGAAGAGCGAAGGTATCCGATGTATTTCTATAACCAATATTGCTCTAAAAATAAAATAGAAATTACTATACCGGATAATTTCAAGATCGAGAGAATACCAAACGATGTTGAATTGAAATTGCCTTTTGCTTCTTATAAGGTGAAATATTTAATTGAAGAAAATATTATAAAATACGAGAGAAATTATAAATTTAATACCTTTGAAATATCTAAAGAAGATTATCCATCTTTTAAAGAATTTATAGAACGAATTGCCAAAGAAGATGCCCAAGAGATAGTTTTGAAGCAATGAACAAAGCCAGAAATATAAAAGTTGACAAAATTACTCATATATAATATAATTTTTTCACGCTGTAATTTGGAAAACTAGAAAAGACCTAAAAGGAGGAACATAGTTTTATGAAAAGAATTTATATGGATCATGCGGCAACTACCTCTACGGATGTAGAAGTAGTTAAGACGATGGAGCCCTATTTTACTTTAAAATATGGGAATCCTAATAGCATCCACTCCTTTGGACAGGAAGCAAGGGAAGCAGTAGAAGAAGCCAGAGGAAAGATTGCTCATTTAATCGGTGCAAATCCTGCAGAAATTGTTTTTACCGCCGGAGGGACAGAGGCAGATAATTATGCCATAAAAGGAATAGCCTGGGCTAACCCAAAAAAGGGGAATCATATTATTACTTCGAAGATAGAGCACCATGCTGTCCTGCATTCCTGTCAGTTTTTAGAAAAACAGGGGTTTAAGGTTACTTATTTACCGGTTGATAAATATGGTCTGATAGACCCCGAAGATGTAAAAAAAGCGATTACCGATAAGACGATATTGGTAACCATTATGCATGCTAACAATGAAATCGGCACCGTTGAACCAATTAAAGAAATAGGAAAAGTAGTCAAAGACGCAGGAGTATATTTTCACACTGATTCGGTCCAGACTACCGGCCATATTCCTATAGATGTCAATGATTTAGGAGTAGATATGTTATCGATGTCCGGACATAAATTTTACGGTCCTAATGGTGTAGGTGTAATGTACCTAAGGAAGGGAACGAAGATAATTAATTTAATAGACGGCGGTGCTCAGGAAAAAAATAGAAGAGCCGGGACAGAAAATGTAGCAGGGATAGTTGGATTGGGCAAAGCTGCCGAGCTGGCAGAGAAGAGGTTGCTGCAGGGTAAAGAGGATGAAGTAATAAAAATGAGAGATAAATTAATTAAAGGTATTACAGAAAAGATAGATCATACCCGTTTAAACGGTCATCCTACAAAAAGGCTGCCAGGAAATGCTAATTTTTGCTTTGAATTTATTGAAGGGGAATCGATGTTGTTAAGTTTAGATATGGAAGGAGTTGCTGCTTCCAGTGGTTCAGCCTGTACCTCTGGTTCGCTGGAGGCATCACATGTATTATTGGCTATCGGTCTTCCTCCCGAGATAGCTCATGGATCTTTAAGGTTAACTTTAGGGAAAGATAATACAGAGGAAGAAATAGATTATATAATAGATATATTGCCGGGAATTATTGAAAAGTTAAGAGCCCTCTCTCCCTTTAAGGGGAATTGGGAAGGGTTGAATTAGTCGTTAGTAGGGGTAGACCTTGTGTCTGCCCGTGATAATTAATTTGTAGGGGCTTGATTTATTGAGCCCGCTAATCGTATGATCAGAATCAAGAAGGAGAATTGTTTAATGAGTATGTATAGTGATAAAGTAATGGAACATTTTAGAAATCCTCATAATGTAGGAGAGATTAAAGATGCCGACGGTATAGGAGAGGTTGGTAATCCTGTTTGTGGGGATATTATGAAAATTTACATCAAGGTAAAAGATAATAAGATAATTGATTGTAAATTTAAAACTTTTGGTTGTGGAGCGGCTATTGCTACCAGCAGTATGATCACCGAGATGGTAAAGGGAAAAGATGTTGATGAGGCTTTAAAGATTTCCAATAAAGCTGTTGCTGAAGCTTTAGGCGGGCTTCCACCCATTAAAATGCATTGTTCTAATTTAGCGGCTGATGGTTTATCGAAAGCCATCGAAGATTATAAACAAAAATCTAAAATTAAAAAATAATAACTATAAACTAATTTAAGAGGTTATTTTATAATGACAACATTAAGTGTGAGTGAAGTTTCTTTAATGGCAGCTTTCGTAGCCGGCCTTTTCTCGTTTGTTTCTCCCTGTGTTTTACCCTTAGTGCCGGGGTATATCTCCTTTGTTTCAGGGATATCTTTAGAGGATATAGAAAAAGGGGAAAAACAAAATAAAAATACCATAATTATAAGTTCTTTATTTTTTATTCTCGGATTTTCTTTAATATTTATTCTTTTAGGAGCTACCGCTACTTTTTTAGGTAGTTTTTTATTAGAGAAGGCTTTTATTTTAAAGAAAATAGGGGGAATTATAATTATAATTTTTGGAATACATATGTCAGGTATGTATAGAATAAAATTTTTGGATTATGAAAAAAGGGTTTACAGTAAGACTAAACCAGTTAACATTATAGTAGGCCCCTTTTTAATGGGCTTGGCCTTTGCTTTTGGTTGGACTCCCTGTGTGGGACCTATTCTGGCTGGAATATTAATATATGCTGGGACTCAGGAAACAGTTTATCAGGGTATTTTAATGCTTACCATTTATTCAGCCGGTTTAGGAATTCCTTTTTTATTGACTGCCCTGGCTATCAATAAATTTTATTCATTTTCCAGTAAAATTAAAAAGCATTTTAAAACTATTGAGTTAGTTGGAGGAGTGTTGCTGATACTGATTGGTGGGTTAATTCTTACTGATAATTTTCAGAGGATAGTAATTTATTTTATTAAGTAAAAAAATAATCGTCTTTGAAAATTAAAATTATACAAAATTAACAAGGTAATGAAAAATAAATTTAAATATGAACAGAAGAGGTTTGAAATAAAAATGAAGATATTTTTCACAAAAAGAAATAAAATAATGGTTTTAGTAACCCTATTAGTAATAATATTTTTTTTCGGACTAAAATCATATTTTAAAATAGACGAACAGAACGCAGAAGCAGTAAAGGAGGCCAAGCCATTTGCTCTTAATTGGCTATCCTATAATGAGGGATTGGCTCTGGCTGCGAAAGAAAACAAGTATATTTTAATCGATTTTTACACTGATTGGTGTGGTTACTGCAAAAAAATGGATAAGGAAACTTATTCCAAAGAAGAAGTAAAAAAAATCTTAAATGAAAATTTTGTAGTTATTAAAGTAAATGCCGAGTCGGATAATAAAGTGATTGAAGACGGCAAGGAGATTACCGAAAGAGAATTGGCTAAATTATATCAGGTAAGCGGTTATCCTACTACCTGGTTTTTAGAAAGCAACCATAGCCGCGTAGCTCCTTTACCGGGATATGTAACTGCCGAGCAATTTATTCCAGTATTAAATTACATCGGTGAAGGATGGCATAAAAGCATTTCTTTTAAAGAATATTTGGAAAAAATGTAATTGATAGATTATTAATTAAAGATAGTTTCAATCAACATTAAAGGTCAGGGAATTGTAATAGTGTTTATAATTTGCCTTGACTTTTTTTATAAGTAAAATAAAAATAATAAGAAGAAAGATAGTTGGATTGGGTGATGATTAGCACAAAAGATAGAATTAATAATATATTAGAAGAGATTGAAAAAATCAGTCAGGGAGAAGAGATTGTAGTGGCTTTTTCGGGGGGATTAGATAGCACCGTAGTATCTGCTTTAGCTATACAAGCTTTAGGGAGAGAAAAGGTTTTAGCGATTACGGTCAGTTTCGAAGAATATAGTTACAGTAAGAGTTTAAGAAATATTCAAGATATCAGTAGGGCTTTAGATTTGAAGCTAAAGATTGTTCAGGGAAAAAGAGAACAGGAAAGAGTTTTAAAGAAGGGGCCGGCCTGTAATAAATGTACCAGAGTAGCTAAATTGGGAAAAGTAAAAAAAGAAACATCGGGAAGACTGGTACTGACTGGTTCAAACCAGAGTGATACCTGGGGAAAGAGGGGTTTAAAATTATATAATGGTTTTTATGCCCCCCTTTTGGAGCTAAACAAGGAGGAAATCCGTAAAATTGCTGATTATTTTGATATAAAAATTTTACAGATTGGGGAAAACAAATTTAGAGAAGGCTGCAAGCTAAAACATCTACTTAAACCTTTAGCTGCTCCTCATTATCACGGTCAGGCAGTAGCAGAAGCTAATGAGTTACTATTAAGTATTTTAGAAGAAGAGGGATACGAATCTGTTTTAGCGAACGTAAAAATTATTGGGCCCTTAAATAAGAATATAGGATTAGTAAATATATCCCCTTTGCCTGAAGAAAAATTAAAGAGAAAAATTATTAAAGAATTAAAAAAAGTGAAAACTTTAGAGCAAGTTGAATTTTTAGATAGGCCAATTAAATTGATCATTAAAGTCAATAAAGGACAATTTGATAATCAGCATTCCCGATACTGGTTAGAAAAGGGGAGGTTGCAACCTGATTTTTCTGTTCCCACAGAAGCGGAATGGTTATTGACTACTAACAAGAGCCTGTCTACTTTTCAGGTTATTGATTACAAAATAATTGGGTAGTATAATAAATTACATAGCGTATAGCGGGTAGCGTTTAGTGTATACATTTAGTTAGCTGGTTAGTTGGTTACATGGTTAGCTAGTTAAAAAAATAAAAGATAAAGATCAGTAGGCAGAAGCCAGAATACAGGAGTCAGAAGATTATCAGCGTATAGCATCCAGAGGCAGGGGTTCGATTCATCGAACCCGTTTCGGGCTGGATAAATCCGACCCCTACACCAGATTTGTGGAAATAACATAAAACACAATAAACTGTAAACTAAAAACCGTTAACTGAAAACCTGTTTTAATACTAATAACTAATATTTCTTGTATTTTATATTTTCTTACACTTATTACAGGCACCTATACGCTAAACGCTGTACGCTCTACGCTAGGTTTACTCACTAATGACCAATTCAATTGGTAAATTGGCCAATTGGAGAATTGGAAAATTAATTCAAGGAGGAATTAAGAAAATGTCTAATCAAAATTTATCTGAATTTGATATTCAAGAGGCTATAAAAGATGTCGCGAATTTAATGGGGGTTGCAGCTCGTACAGCACCAAAATCTGCAGGTAAAGACTTTATAGTGGTTAAAGTAATTTACGGAGAAGATGTAATCAGATTAGCTAAAGAGATGGTCCATTATGGCGAAGAGCTGGGTAAGAAAAATTTTGACCGTGATGGTGATAATGTGAAAAATTCTCTGGCTGTATTATTGATAGGCTTAAAAGATGCACAGTCTCTCGGCTTGAATTGTGGTGCCTGCGGGTATGACCAGTGTGCCGACCGAATTTCCCATAAAGGTAGTGAATTTGATGGACCTCAATGTGCTTTCAGGCTTTTAGATATGGGAATTGCTATTGGGTCAGCGGTTAAAACTGCTGGAATAATGAATGTAGATAATCGGATAATGTATCGTGCTGGAGTAGTAGCCAAGAAAATAGGTCTGATAGATGCGGATTTTGTAATGGGTATCCCCTTATCGGTAACTGGCAAGAGTATTTATTTTGACCGGTAAGCCCAATTAAATCACTATTTATTTTAAAAGGACGTGAAATTAAATTGCTGCGAAAAAATTGCTCAGTATTTTGATAAGAAAATGAGAAAAATTAATCATTTTTATAAATATAACTGATGTTAACCAAGTAAATATTACAGAACAATATAAAATAGTTTAAGTAAAAGAATTCAGAAAGTCTTTGTTTATCGCAATTTTAAGTATGAATATTTTATAAAAATAAAAAAATAAAAGCATTTTAAAAAGTTGGCACAGTAATTGCTTCTATCATAGGTTAGGATAAAAAAAATAAAAAGGAGGTGAAACAGATGAAAACGAAGTTGATGGTATTAACCTTAGTAGTTGCAATAACTGTAGTATTTTTAGGCTTTGCTCAATTTTCTTATGCTCAACAAGAAAAGACACTACCCGGAATAAAGCAAAAGATACAGCAACAGACCAGTAATGAATTTAGAGAGATGATGAAGAAGCGTTTAGTAGATAGTCCGGCTGCAAAGATGAAAGAATTAGTTGAATCTTTAAATCTATCCGAAGAGCAAAAAACTGAAATAAAGAAGATAGATTTAAATTTTCAAAAAGAAATGCTGGGATTAAAGAATAAAGTAGAGATTAATCAGTTAGAAATTAAAATTTTATTCTTAGAGAAAGATCCCGAACTGGCAAAAATTAGAGCAAAACTGCAAGAAATTGCTGATTTACAAACAGAATTAAAGATGAAACGAATTGAAGAGTATTTAGCAGTTAAAAGTATATTAACTTCCGAGCAGCAAGAAAAATTACCAGAAGGTATCCCTTTTCAAATCTTAACATTTGAAAAATTTGTTAGTGCTGCCCGAACGTTAAAAAATTTCTCTTGGTAAATAAAAGCAAATCTAAGAAAAGAGGAAGATAACTTTTCCCTCTTTTCTTAGAAATATTTAAGGAGGTCAAATAAAAAAAATGATAGAAAATTATTCTTTAAGAGTAAACAAAAAACTTATGTTAACTACAATTTTAATATTATTTCTTTCTCTAATATTGGTACAGGTTATAAATGCAGAACCTCAACAGGAAAAATCTTATTCGTCTATTCAAGCTTTAAGTGATAGCATTGCCGATATCGCAGAAAAAGCTGGGCCAGCAGTAGTTAATATAGATACAGTAAGAATGGTAAAAACTGAATATCCTTCTTTTGATGATCCCATATTCCGACACTTTTTTGGAGACCAATTCAGGGAATATAGAAAAACTATTCCCCAAAAAGGTACTGGCTCTGGATTTATTATCAGCCAGGAAGGATATGTCCTTACCAATGAACATGTAGTCCATAAAGCAGATAAGATAAAAGTTACTCTTTCTGATGGCAGAGAATTTGATGGAAAAGTAATTGGTTCAGATACAACTTCGGATATGGCTATAGTAAAGATAAAAGCAGATCATTTGCCTATGGTATCTTTAGGTGATTCGGATAAATTAAGAGTGGGGGAAATTGTAGTTGCTATTGGTAATCCTTACGGACTTCAACAAACCGTGACGATGGGCGTAGTTAGTGCTAAAGGTCGTTCTATCCCTACAGGAATAGAAGGACATATTTATAAGGATTTTATTCAAACTGACACAGCTATCAATCCTGGTAATAGTGGTGGTCCATTGCTAAATACTGAAGGAGAAGTTGTGGGTATAAATACTGCAATTATTCCTTATGCCCAGGGTATTGGATTTGCTATTCCTGTTAATATGGCTAAAAGAAATATAGATGATCTGATTAATTTAGGTAAAGTGAGGAGGCCATGGTTAGGAGTGTATATTCAAGAGGTTACCCCGGAAATTGCTAAACAGTTTGACTTACCAGAAGATGCTAAGGGAGTTTTGGTTGGAGATGTGGTTAAAGATAGTCCGGCGGAAAAATCTGGAATAAAAAGAGGGGATATAATCACCAAGGTTAACAATGAAGAAGTTGATTCTCCGGGAGAGCTTCAAGACAAAATAAGAAATATTGAGATAGGTGAAAAAGCAAATATAGAAATTGTGCGAGATGGCAAAAAAATCTTCTTTGTAGTAAAAATTGGTGAAATGCCCACCGTGGAAGAAGAAGGTAGTGAATTTTCCAAAGAAAAAGTATTTTCTGTACAAACCGGATTAAAAATTGAAGTGGTTACCCCAGAAATTGCTAAAGAATTAGAGTTGTCCTGGGTAAAAGGGCTAGTGATTACTGAGGTAATTCCTGGAAGCTCAGCAGATGATATGGGTCTGCGGAGAGGAGATGTAATTTTAGAAGCTAACCGAATGGAGGTATCTTCTGTTGAGGAATGGGAAGAAGTAATCAATAAATTAGAGCCGGGAGATACATTGCTATTATTAGTATTTCGTAACCGTCATACCTATTATGTTCCGATTAAAGTAGAAAAGATTGATTAGAAATTAGCAATTCCGTATCGAGTATCGAGTTAGGAATATTAGGATAATAATAAAGACTTAGGAAAGAAAAAAAGCAAAATCAAGCGTAGGGGCAGACCTTGTGTCTGCCCGTAATTTTATATTTATTTGTTCGTTAGTGTAAACTTTAGCGAGATAGTTAGATAGGAAGAACAAAGCTACTTTTCTATATTTTCTTTCTCTTTCTTAACTCGATACTATATACTTGATACTCGATACAGTTTTTGTTAGTGTAAACTTTAGTGGGGTAGTTAGAAGAAAAAATATTATATATTAATAATACTTTCTTTGGTTAGTAATAAGACATATAGCAAGAGAAGGATTGAAAAAAATATAAAAAAAGGTGTAGATGTTTATGTTACTCTAAAACTGCACCACTCTATTAATTGAAAAGTACACCACTTTGAAATATGATTCCCTTATGTATGAAAGATAATGACATAGGGGGAAAAGGAGGTAAACTACACCCAT
>DMCY01000098.1 GCA_003451675.1 Candidatus Atribacteria bacterium | reverse complement strand
CTCTTGCAATCTGTCTTTGCGATTTTCCTTTTTGAAAATGTGATATGATTATTTTCTGCTTCTCTATCAATTTGATCATCCTCCTTTTCCCCCTATGTCATTATCTTTCATACATAAGGGAATCATATTTCAAAGTGGTGTACTTTTCAATTAATAGAGTGGTGCAGTTTTAGAGTAACATAAACAAGAATAAAATATCTATTTATATGTAGAAATATAAGAATAAAAAAGAATGAAGTATAATTTTATATATAACTATTATTAGCATTTTAGCTCTCTCTTGGTTATATTTTTTATTTAATTTAGTTTATGATAAAATGTAAATATATTTAAGAATAAAAAAAACGGTTACAGAGACCGAATTAGAGTGGGGAGTATTGGTAGCACAATAAATAGATTAAAAGATGGGAATAAAGATTATGGTAACTTTTGAAGATTTTGAAAAAATAGATATCCGGGTTGGTAAGATAATTGAAGTAAAAGATTTTGAAGAGGCAAGGAATCCTTGCTATAAAGTAAAGATTGATTTTGGAGAGTTAGGTATAAAGGTCTCTTCTGCCCAGATTACTAAATTATATTCTAAAGAAGATTTGTTTAACCGACAGATTGTGGCGGTAGTTAATTTTCCTCCCAAAAGGATAGCCGGGTTTAAATCAGAAGTTTTAATTTTAGGAGTAATGAAAGAGGATAGAGAAGTTATTTTACTTCAGCCAGAACGAGAAGCCCCCTTAGGCTATAAAATAGGGTAGTAAAAATGGGGTCAGGCTTCACAACTTCACATTTTTGAAAATGTGAAGTTGTGAAGCCTGACCCCATTTTTAACTAAGTTAAAGGTATTTTAAATGGAAAATAAAATTAATAATGAAAAAGTCAATCGGGTAGCAGAATTAATTAAAGAATCTAAATATACAGTTGTACTAACTGGAGCGGGAGTAAGCACCGGATCAGGAATAGCAGATTTTAGGACCCCTGGTAAAGGCATTTGGGAGAAGGTAGACCCCTTTAAAGTTACCTCTATAACAGCATTTGAGGAGAACCCACAGCGTTTTTATCATTTTTATCGACCTCGTATTGAGATGTTGTCTCGAGTTTATCCTAACCCTGCACACAAGGCTATTGCCCGGTTGGAAGAGATGGACTATGTAAAATATCTTATCACTCAAAATATCGATAACCTGCACCAGAGGGCAGGTTCGAAGAAAATTATTGAAGTTCACGGAACTTTAAGAGAAGCTATTTGCCGAAAATGTGGAAAGATGATCTCTTCGGAATTATTGCTAAAAAAAATAGAAAAAAGTGAAGAAAAAGTCCCCTATTGTGAATGTGGCGGAGTATTTAAACCAAATATAGTCCTGTTTGGAGAAATGCTTCCCAATTTAGATAATGCTATTTACCAATCTATGCGAGCAGATTTAATGCTGACTGTCGGTTCATCACTCCAGGTTAGCCCGGTGAATATGTTACCACAATATTGTTTGGATAGAGGAGGTAAATTAATCATTGTTAATTTTATGTCCACCCATCTGGACTATTCAGCTGAAGTAGTGGTCAAGGAAGATGTCTGTAATTTTTTACCGGCGGTTGTAGAAGCCTTGAGAAGAAAGTAGTTAAAATTAAATATAAAACTGTCTCAGTTTTTGTAAAAATTGTATAGTATGTCCTGGACAACGCACATAAAAAATTTGACAAAATTGCTAAAATAAGTAAAATAAAATAGACAGAGATAATATTCAAATGGCTGGTCCTTCTTACTTAAAAGAGATGCTAAAAACAATCCATTAGTCCTCTGAAAACAGAGATTGTTTATGAGGGATCTCTTGTGTTTTAATAATGTTATCGTTAAAGAGGTTGGAATCACTGTTTTGTTTCTGCCTCCTATAAGAAACGTTATTGGACTTAAGAGAAATAATAACGAAAAGGAGGTAGGAAACATGGAAGGTAGTAAATTGTATGTCGGAAATCTTAAATATTCTGTAACTAATGATGAATTAAAAGAGTTGTTTTCCGGTTATGGTGAAGTTAAGAATGTCAACATCATTGAAGGTAAGGGTTTTGGATTTGTAGAAATGTCTTCTTCGGAAGAAGCTGAAAAAGCCAAAGATGCTTTAAATAATACTGATTTTGTAGGTCGTCCTTTGAAGATTGACGAAGCTCGTCCACCTAGACCAAGAAGTGAATATCGTAGATACTAATTTGGTATTTTATAATTAATATATGTAAAAAAATGGGCCAGCCATTTTAAATGTATTTAAAAAATAGAATAATACAATAGGGGAGCTTATTAAGGCTGAGAGTGTTTTTAGTAAACAGACCCTTAAAACCTGATCTGGGTAATGCCAGCGTAGGGAATTAAAACATAATGTTTTGATTAAACCGTAGATTGTGATTAAAAGATCAGGTCTACGGTTTTTTATTTTGAATAAATTTTTAAAAGAAAAGGAGTTTTAAATGAAAAGAAATCAAATAAGAATTATGACAGAAATTGGTATGGCAGTGGCGTTGTCTGTTATTTTTAATTTTATTCCCTTGTGGAAGATGCCTCAGGGAGGTTCAGTTAGCCTTGAAATGCTGCCGATTTTAATTATAGCTTTACGCTGGGGAGTTGGCCCGGGTATAATGGTTGGAGTAGTATATGGTTTGGTTCAATTAGCGTTTGGTCCCTTCATTGTTCATCCAGCACAACTGATATTAGATTATCCTTTAGCCTATATGCTGGTCGGATTAGCAGGAATATTCTCAAACAAGATCAACTTAAAGACAAAGGGCAGTACATATGGCTGGTTATTATTAGCTGTTCTTATTGGTGGACTGGGAAGGTTTATCAGTCACTTTTTTTCCGGGGTTATATTTTTTGCTCAGTATGCTCCGGAAGGTCAGAATCCCTGGGTATATTCAGCTATATATAATGTCAGTTACCTTTTGCCAGCACTGTTGTTAAGTTATATAATTATAATACCGTTAGTAAAGAATCTAATAATAAATGAGGATAAAAAAGAAAGATAAGAGGATAATTTATGTCAACGAATAAGGCGGTTATTGCCTTAAATGGAGAATTAAAAGGGAGCAAGGAAGAATATAAAAAACTAATTGGAGAGAAAGATATATTGTTTGTTGCTGCTGATGGCGGAGCCTTATTATTAGAGAGTATAGGCTTTTTACCTGATGTGATTATTGGTGATCTTGATTCGCTTACTAAGGCGCAATGTCAACGTTATAAAAAAATGGGAGCTATGATCATAAAATACCCTGTTGAAAAGGACGAAACTGATGGTGAACTTGCACTTCAATATTGTAAAGGAAGAGGTTTGGATAATATTATTATCATTGGCTTTGCAGGAGGGCGATTAGATCAGCAGTTAGCTAACATCTTTCTCCTGGAATATGCTTTTAGAAATGGGATGACGGCATTTATTAAGGAACCAGGTCTGGAAATGGGGATAATAGAAAAAGAAAAAGTTTTTTTTCAAAAAATGGGTGTCGGGCTTTCTTTAATTCCCTTAGATGAAAAAGTTAGCGGAGTTACTATTACGGGATGTAAATATATACTTAAAGAAGAAAGCCTATTAAGATATAAGACCATGGGCATTAGCAATATAATTGAGCAGGAAAAAGCTGTAATTACCGTTGAGAAAGGTCTATTATTGTATGTTCTGGATCAGTCGGAATAACCCATGGCTACGGACCCCTCAGTCATTTAGTCATTTGTAATTTTCTTTCTAATAAATTTATAAATAATAACGGAGCGGATAAACCCGCTCCGTTATTATTTTCTAACCAGATATCTGCAGGACATCCCTTAGAAAACCCCTTTTTATATACATCTTGTTTAATATAGTATCGAGTGTAACGGACAGGATATTAGTTATCCGGTTACCCGGTTCACCGGTTAAAATACAAGTTACAAGTTAAAAAAACCTTAAAAGTGAACTAAAATCTAAAAACGAAAAGAGTAAAACTAAATATAGCATCGAGCATATAGTATCGAGTTGAGAAAGAGAAAGAAAATAAATTAAATGAAAATAGAGAAAAGACGTAAGCATAACTTTTTTATCTAATTGCCTCCACTAAAGTTTACACTAATGATAAAATATAAAAATGAAAAATGTTTGTAGGTAGTCAGAAAAAAGTGTAAAATATCAAATATAAGTATTCAGAAGAGAAGGAGGAATTTTTAAATTGTTTAATAAAATTGCCAATATAATAAGAGGATTAGCTGTAGATATGATAGAGACTGCTAACTCCGGTCACCCGGGATTACCCTTGGGTTGTGCAGAAATTGGGGCAGTGCTCTTTGGGGATATTTTAAAATATGACCCTTCTACACCTGATTGGGCAGACCGAGATCGTTTTGTATTATCTGCAGGGCACGGTTCAAGCTGGTTTTATTCACTATTATATCTTTCTGGTTACAATCTTTCTTTAGAAGATTTAAAGAGATTTAGACAATTTAATTCTAAAACTCCCGGCCATCCTGAATATAGAGAAACTTCCGGAGTCGAGGTTACTACTGGACCTTTAGGGCAGGGTTTTGCCAATGCTGTGGGAATGGCATTAGCAGAAAAGATGTTAGCCGCCAGGTTTAATACTAAGGATTATAAAATTGTTGATCATTATACTTATACTCTTTTAAGTGATGGCTGTATGATGGAGGGCATTACTTCTGAAGCCGCATCACTGGCCGGACACCTGGGTCTGGGAAAATTAATCGCTATTTATGATGATAATGGTATCTGCCTTGCTGGAGAGACCCGGGCAACTTTTACCGAATCGGTAGCCGATAGATTTAGAGCTTATAACTGGAAAGTAATTGACCATATTAACGGCCATAGCATTGAAGAATTTAAAGCAGCTATTATTAAAGCCAAAGAAACCGAAGACAAACCCATTTTGATTATAGCTAAAACCCATATTGGTTATGGTGCTCCTACCAAGCAGGATTCCAGCACCTGTCATGGTGCACCCTTAGGAGAAGAAGAAGTAAAAGGTTTAAAGAAAAATTTAGGACTACCTCTGGAGGATAAATTTTACGTTTCATCTGAGGTTAAAGAATTTTTTGAAAACAGAAAAAAACAACTTACCAAAAAAAGAGAAGAGTGGGAAAATAAATTCACCCAATGGGCTCAAAAACATCCTGAACTCAAAGAGCAATGGGATAAATCCTTAAATTTAATTATTCCTCAGGATTTAGAACTGGAAAGTTTAGAAATAAAATCTCCGGTAGCTACCCGAGCAGCGTCATCAATAATCTTGAATAAACTTGCTGATAAAATTCCTTATCTTATCGGAGGTTCAGCTGATTTATCTCCTTCTACCAAAACATATCTTGATAACTATGGAGAAGTTCAAAAGAACAGTTTTAAGGGCAGAAACCTCAGGTTTGGAGTTAGAGAACATGCTATGGGAGCAATTATTAATGGTATAGCAGCACACAAGGGATTGAGACCATATTGTTCCACCTTTTTTGTCTTTTCTGATTATATGCGTCCGGCTATTAGAATGGCTGCCTTAATGGGACTCCCGGTAATCTATATTTTTACCCATGACTCTATAATGGTAGGAGAAGATGGTCCCACTCATCAACCGGTGGAGCAGTTTGAATCTTTAAGGCTTATACCCGGTTTAAAAGTCATCAGACCTGCGGATGAAGAAGAGACCAAATTAGCCTGGAAGGAAGCTTTGAAAAGGACAGAAGGTCCTACTGCCCTGGTTTTGTCCCGACAGAATTTACCTCATCTGGAAAAGTATCGCGGTACGAAAGAATTCTCTCGGGGTGGTTATATAATATCCCATAAAGAAAAAGAAGCGCCCCAGGTAGTATTAATAGCCAGCGGTAGTGAAGTTTCAATAGTCGTAAAGGTAAACCTTATCTTAAAAGTGAGCGGTATTACCAGTCGGGTAGTGTCTATTCCGGACAGAGAAGAATTTTTAAGACAGGAGAAAAAATATATAGAAGAAGTCCTGGGACCTAAAGACGCACTTCGAGTAATAATTGAAGCCAACACTGGACAGGGTTGGTATCAGTTATTAAATGATTCTTGTTATACAGTATTTATGAAATCTTTTGGTAAAAGCGCACCAGGTCAGCAACTGGCTGAATATTTCGGTTTTACTCCTGAGAAGATCGCCCAAAAAATCATTAAACTTTTTCAGGGGACAGTCCTTTGACAAAACCTGTTCTTATGACTACAGGAACAGTTTTTAATATTCAAAGATATTCGATCCATGATGGACCTGGAATTCGAACTACAGTCTTTTTAAAAGGATGTCCACTTAATTGTTGGTGGTGCCAAAATCCTGAAAGCCAGTTAAGCGAGCAGGAAATGATATTTTGGGAAGATAGATGCATTGGCTGTGGAGCATGTTCTTTGAATTGCCCCTTGGGTGCTATCCAAATGGAAAATAAGAAGCCGGTTACCGATAAAAGCAAGTGCAATCTATGTGGAGAGTGCTCTCTAATTTGTCCTACTCAGGCTTGGGAAATGATAGGGGAAAAAATAACCGTCGAAGAGGTTATAAAAGAGATAGAAAAAGATCTGGTATTTTATGAAGAATCCGGTGGGGGAGTGACCTTCTCCGGTGGGGAACCCTTGGGGCAATCTGAATTTTTAGAGGGTCTCCTCAATGGTTGCAGAGAAAAGAAGATTCACACCGCAGTTGATACCTCCGGATATATTTCCTGGGAAATTTTAAATAAAATAAGCCCTAAAATAGATTTATTTTTGTACGACCTTAAAATAATGGATAGCAAAAAACACCAAAAATATACCGGGGTATCCAATGAGATTATTTTAGAAAATTTAAAGAAACTCTCCTCGGTACACCATAATATCTTTGTTCGTTTTCCGGTTATCCCTGGCGTAAATGATGATTATCAAAACATCAAGGAAATGGGAGAATTTCTATCTTCCTTAAAGATTGCTCAGGTGAACCTTCTCCCTTACCATTATATAGGTATAGGTAAATACAGAAGATTAGGAAGGGCTTATAAGTTAGTAACTACACAACCTCCTTCGGAAGAAAAATTATCCGAGGTATCTGCAATTTTAAAGAAGTTTAATTTGAATGTAAAATTAAGAGGTTAAACTATATGAACGAAAGAATAGAAAAATTAAGACAGGAAAGTTTAGATACACAACCTTATATTTCTATCCAGCGAGCTGCCTTTGTGACTGAGGCTTACAAGAAATATGGGGGAACAGTTTCAATTCCTGTTCTTCGTGCCTTAGCTTTTAGACATTTGCTGGAAAATAAAAGTATATGTATTGGTGAAGGAGAACTTATTGTAGGAGAGAGAGGAGAAGCTCCCAGGGCAACTCCCACCTTCCCCGAATTATGCTGCCATTCTCTGGAAGACCTAGAACTGATTAATAATCGAAAGAAGATTTTTTTTACAGTAAATCAAGAAGTAAAGGAGATTCAAAAAGAGGAGATTATTCCTTATTGGGAAAACAGGTCCATGCGCAGTCGGATATTTAAAGAGATGACTCCGGAGTGGAAGGACTGTTACACAG
>DMCY01000057.1 GCA_003451675.1 Candidatus Atribacteria bacterium | reverse complement strand
AGGTGTCCCCTTTTTTTTCTCTTATAAATTTATCTGATATTCTTTTATCTTATTCTGTAAACTTCTTCGGCTTATTCCTAAAATCTCTGCTGTATGAGTGCGATTGCCTTTATTCTGAATTAAATATTTTATAATTAATTCCTTTTCCACATCTTTCAAGGTTCCCTTTTTTTCAATGTATGTTTCCTTGTTTATAAAATTGAAATACTTTTCATCGATTATTTCGTCTCTTGCCATAATCATACTTCGCTCAATAATATTTTCCAATTCCCTTATGTTTCCAGGATAATCATAGTCTAAGAGCAATTCCATTGCTTGAGGGGAAACTTTTTCTACTTTTTTATTCAATATCTTATTATATTTATGGATAAAATGCTCCGCCAATAAAGGAATATCCTCTTTCCTCTCCCTTAAAGGAGGGACCTCTATATTAAAAACATTTAACCGATAAAATAAATCTTCTCTAAATCTTCTTTCTTCTATTTCTTTTTTTAAATCTTTGTTGGTAGCAGATAGTATCCTCACATCAACTTTTATACTCTTTGAGCTTCCTACTCTTTCGAATTCTTTTTCTTGTAAAACTCTAAGCAATTTTGTCTGAATAGAAAGATCAATTTCCCCTATTTCGTCTAAAAAAATAGTTCCTCCATTTGCCATTTCAAAACGACCAATTCTTCGGGAAATAGCACCAGTAAAAGCTCCCTTTTCATGCCCAAATAGTTCACTCTCTAAAAGGTTTAGAGAAAAAGCTGCGCAATTTACCACCACAAATGGACCCTTTTTACGCAAACTGTTTTTATGTATTGCTCGAGCTATTAACTCTTTTCCAGTACCACTTTCACCAGTAATAAGTACCGTAGCAGGAGTGGGAGATACATTTTTTATCATTTCTAAAACTCTATTTATAGAATTACTCTTCCCTATAATTTCGTCAAAGTTAAATCTCTTCTCTTCTTCTTCTCGATAGTAGATATTTTCCACTTCTAATTCATATTGCTTAATTGCTCTTTTAATTATAATTTTCAGTTCTTCAATATCGAAAGGTTTTATTAAATAATCCAAAGCCCCTAATTTTATAGCCTCCACAGCTTCGGGAATACTGCCATAAGCAGACATCATAATAACCGGTAGATTTAAATCATTTTCTCTTATCTTCTTTAAGGTTTCTATACCATTTAAACCGGGCATTTTAAGATCTAATAATACTAAACTATAATTTTCTTCCTCTAATTTCTTTAGAGCTTTTAAGCCATTAATAGCCTCTTTAACAATAAATCCCTCTGAAGAAAGTACGCGGACTAACATTCTTCTTATATTTTGTTCATCATCAACCACTAATATTTTTCTCAAAATTACTTCCCCCTTTTTTGAGGTAGAAAAATAATAATTTTTGTTCCTTTACCTTCTTTAGATTCAACTTTAATCTCTCCTTGATGACCCTCCACAAGCTTATATACAATAGAAAGTCCCAATCCAGAACCTTGCTCTTTGGTGGAAAAGAAGGGATCAAATATCTGGTTAAAATCTTTTTCGGGAATACCAATTCCGCTATCTTCAATAATTAATTTTATAGCTAATTCTCCCCTTAAAAGACCTTTTTCGGTTTTAATTTTGATTTCCCCTTTCTTTGGGATAGCTTGAATAGCATTAATAATTACATTCATTAAAATCTGCCTTACCTGGTCCTCATCAGCTTTAATTTGAGATATATCCGGGGAAAGTTCTAAACAAAATTCAATCTGTTTATCTTTTATCTCCAATCTAAACAATTCAACAATCTTATTTATTAAATCATTTAGAGAAAAATAGGTTAAGTTCAATTCTTTTACTTTGGCGTAATCCAAAATTTGAGCAACTAATTTATTTAACCTATCTACTTCCTGAATAATAGTATTTAAGTCTTCTTTTCTTTCATCGGTCTTGGAGAATGAATTATAAACAAATTGAGCTAACCCTCTAATTGAGCTTAAAGGATTTCTAATTTCATGAGCAATGCCAGCAGATAATTTACCCAGAGCAGCTAATCTTTTATGACGTGCCACCTCTTCATTTAGGTCCTTGATTTCAGTCACATCTCTTATCACCGCTACCACGCCGGTTATTTCTCCGGATTCATCTGTCAAAAACGAAGAGTTCAGGTCTAATATTTTTTTCTTTAGTCCCTTTTCTTCTAAAATTATTTCCTGAGAAATATTTTTCTTCTCTAAAAGACACTTTTTAAAGATAGATTCCCCTAAAATATTTAAATTTAAAACTTCCTGACAATCTTTGTTTAATACTTCTTCCCTCTTTTTGCCAAAAATTTCTCCACTCTTACGGTTAAAAGTCTTAATCTTGCCCTTATTATCTACCGAAATTACCGCATTATCCATAGTCTCCAATAATTTTGAAGTATATACTTTCATTTCATTCAAGGTCTTTTTTACGATATAGGTCTCTTGTAATTTAAAAATTACATAAATTCCAAATAACACAAGGGCCATTATGATGCTGTAATTTAAAATTATTCTTCTTCTGGTCTGGCTCAAGCGATTATAATATCCTTCTAAGTTTACCCCCACCACTAAATAACTATTTCTAATAGGTAATATTTTCCAAATATCTAACTGTTTATTAATATCAAGATTGAATGGTTTTATTACTTGAAGTACTCTATTGCCTTTTTTGTCTTCAGTATTTATAAAATTGATTTTACCGGGTTTGGGGATTTTTATTATATTTTGCCATCTTTCTTCTTCAGTGCTGATTAAAATTACTCCTTTATCATTACAAATATCGATATAACTTACCCCTTCTTTTTTTAAAAGGACTAAAATATCTTTTAAAGCATTTTCATTTAAGATAAATCGGGGGCCAAGAGTCTGGATAGAAAAGGCAATATTTAATCCTTCCGAGCGAGCTAATTCCCATAAATAATATCTTTCTCTTTGTACTTCTTTATAGGTTAAAGAACCCAGTAATAGAGCAAGAAGCAAGATAGTAATTAAGGCTAAAACAATGTTTCTTTCTCGAAAAAGGGTAGATAATTTATGATTCTTTTCTTTTTTCAATTTTATAGACCGTCTCGTCCTTTAGATATTTCTAATATCTTACCATATTTTAAAATTAATTTTAAAAAGCTGAAAAACTGGTCTGTGTCAACTCTTTGGGGGTAATTTTCTTTGGTGAAAAAATATTCCCTGGTTTTGTTATAGCTTATTGTTTGTGTAAATAAGCATAATTGTCCTTATTTTATTTAGGTTATGATAATACATCGGTATCAACTTTCTTAAATATTTTTTAACTGATTTAATATTTCGTTCTCTTTCGTTCTCCCACCACTTATCCCATTCTCCATTTAAGATGGTCTCTTTTATCTTTAGGAGAGCCAGGGCTCCTGTTTTACTCCAGCTCATCCCTTTCTTCTTAAAGCGGGAGGCGATGACTTTATTGATGTTTGATTCTATCGCTCCGGCCCTTTCTATCCCTTTATCTTTTAGTTTAAAATGATTAGTAATCCCCTGGTGATTGCGAGATATATAGAGATC
>DMCY01000112.1 GCA_003451675.1 Candidatus Atribacteria bacterium | reverse complement strand
GAGCGAGTTTTCTGAAAGCCTATGCTGTAATTATTATTTTCAAATCAATTATTTTTCTACATCTATAACTCTTAAAAAAAGAAATTTATCTTCTTAAGTAAATGACATAAATCAAAGTTTTTAATTACTCTTTTTCTAAAAACACCGTATTCTTTAAAATTCCAATCCCTTCAATTTCTACCTCTACTTTATCACCTGCTTTTAATTGTCCTACTCCCGAAGGAGTTCCAGTAGCAATTATATCCCCTGGAAATAGAGTCATTATTTTAGAAATAAAACTAACTATCTTATCAACTTTAAAAATCATATTACCAGTGGAAGAATTCTGCATCAGCTGACCATTCTTGTAAAGTTTTATTTGAAGATTATCAGGATTTAAATCAGTAGAAATAAAAGGTCCAATGGGTGCAAAAGTATCAAATGATTTAGCCCTGGTCCATTGTCCGTCTTTCTTTTGTAAATCTCGGGCGGTTACATCATTAAAACAAGTATATCCCAGAATATTTTTAAAGACATCTTCAGGCTCAATATCTTTAATTCTATTTTTAATAATCACTGCTAATTCTGCTTCATAATCTAATTGCTTACTCATCTTTGGATAAATTATAGTGTCATTATGAGCAATAAGCGTACTTGGGGGTTTCATAAATATCAACGGTTCATCGGGAATTTTCATCTGAAATTCATTCGCATGATCAAAATAATTTAGTCCTACAGCTATTATTTTAGTTGGCATACAGGGGGGTAAAAATGTTATTTCTGATAGAGAATATACATTTTCTGTATTTTTATGATTATTAAAAATATCACCAACTATTTCTCTAATTATATTACCTTTTTCAAGTAATCCGTATCTTACATTTCCTTCTTCTAAAAATCTCAAATACTTCATAAGTGCACCCTCTACTTTTAAATTAGAATAATATTATTATCTTACCACTTCTTTAAATACTCTTAAAAAATTTTCTCCTAATATTTTTTTGATATCCCTTTCTTTATAGCCTCGATTGAGCAACTCCTCAGTTATATTGGGAATTTTATCAACTCCCTCTAAGCCCAAAGGAAGAGCACCAGTACCGTCAAAATCAGAACCTAACCCTACACAATCTATTCCTGCTTTTTCAACCAAATAATCAATGTGTGCTACCACATCTTTTACGCTAGTTTTTCTTTTTTCTTGAGTTAAAAAATTAGGTACAAAGGTTACCCCTATTACTCCACCTTTATCAGCTAAAGCTTTAATTTGCTCATCTTTTAAGTTTCGAGGGTGGGAACATAAATTATAACAATTAGAATGAGAAGCAACAATGGGCGCTTTACTTCTTTTAATCACATCCCAAAAACCAGTCTCTGAAAGGTGAGACACGTCAATCAACATCCCCAGGTCATTCATCTCATCTATAACTTTTATGCCAAACTCGGTTAAACCACTGCCAGTTCGGGATTCACCAGCTCCGTCTGCAATCTGATTTCTCTGATTCCAAGTGAGAGTTAAGAGCCTGACTCCTAACCTATACAATACTCTCAATACTCCCAAATCACCTTCTAAGGCCTCTCCTCCTTCAATGGAAAGGATGGCAGCAATCTTCCCCGCTCTATTTGCTTCTTTTATCTGATTATAATTAGTAACCAAGGATATATCGCTCTGGTTTTTTTCTATTTCTCTATAAAAGCAATCAATTAGTTGCAAAGTCCTTTTCAAAGACCTATCTGGTTTATAAATGTCTTCTATAAAAACAGCAAAAAACTGGATATCAACCCCTCCTTCTTTCATTCTGGGGATATCCAGGTGACCGCTAGGCACTTTACTTCTTAAGGTTCTTTTATGGTTCATAACCTCTAAAACAGTATCGCAATGCCCATCAAATACCTTCGCCTTCTGGTGTATCTGTTTTGCTTTGATTAAAAGCGTATCAGTCTCTGGCAAATTACTTTCACCTACTTTCATAATATTTAAATTAATTTTACTCTGTAAATTTATTTTTTCAGTAAAAACCATAAAACAATCAAACCGATTAAAATTAATATTAAGGCAATAATATTGTTTTTAGTTTTTGTTTTCATCCTAATTTTATTAATTTCTGATATAGGAGCTTTCCTATCAATTTCAGCAGCCTTTTTAAAGTACTTTACGGCTTCATTAATTCTTTTTGTTCTTTTGTAGGCTAAACCCAGATTACTGTGAGCAGCGGCATAATCAGGATTTAACTCTAAGGCTTTTTTGTATAATTCAATTGACTTTTCATATTCTTTTTCTTCTAAGCAAATATTTCCTAAATTATTATAAGGTTCAGGATATTTTAGATCTAATGCTAATGCTTTTTCAAGATACAATCTTGCTTTAACAAAATCCTTTAAACTTGCATAACAAACTCCTAATTTATTATAGCACCTGGGATCATCCGGCCATTTTTCTAAAACCGTTTCAAACTCTCTGATGGCTTGATTGAAATTACCTTTTTTTAAATAATCTTCAGCTTTTTCAAAATCAATTTTGTATTCTTCCTTATCCATAAATCCATTCTCCAAAATAAATTAACTACCCTGTACTTATTCTATCCCATAATTAGGCGCCTCTTTGGTAATAATTACGTCATGGGGATGACTTTCTCTTAAGCCAGCAGAGGTAATCTGAACAAATTTAGTCTTTTCCTGCAATTCTTCAATATTTTTTACTCCACAATAACCCATTCCTGAACATACTCCACCTAATAATTGATACACACAAGCCGAAAGTGATCCTTTGTAAGAAACTCTTCCTTCAATCCCTTCGGGAACTAATTTGTCGTCTTCTGCTTCTTCCTGAAAATATCTATCCTTACTACCCTTCTTCATTGCTCCGATCGAACCCATTCCCCGATATTCCTTATAGCTTCTCCCTTTGTAAAGCACTACTTCTCCCGGACTTTCTTCTGTCCCGGCAAACAGACTCCCTATCATTGCCGAATCAGCACCCACCGCCAAAGCTTTAGTTATATCACCGGAGTATTTTATACCTCCATCGGCAATAAGAGGAATGTGGTATTTTTTAGCTGCCCTTTTGCACTCCTGAATTGCTGAGACCTGGGGCACTCCTACGCCAGCAACCACTCTGGTAGTACATATTGAACCTGGTCCAATCCCAACTTTTATAGCATCAACCCCGGCTTTTATCAAACTTTCTGCTCCCTCAAAAGTTGCTACATTACCTCCTACTAACTCTATACCAAAATTCCGTTTTATCTCTTTTATTTCTTCAATAACTCGGGCAGAATGTCCGTGAGCAGTATCGACTACTATAACATCTACTTTGGTATTAACTAAAGCTTCTACTCTCTCCATTGTATCTCGAGACACACCTACAGCAGCACCCACTCTGAGCCTTCCCTTAGCATCCTTACAAGCATTAGGAAATTTTTTGACTTTTTCGATATCTTTTATAGTAATAAGTCCTTTCAGAATGAAATTTTTATTTACTATAGGCAATTTTTCAATTCTATTTTTATGCAATATTCTTTTAGCCTCTTCAAGGGTAGTGCCCAATGGGGCAGTAATCAGATTTTCTTTAGTCATTATTTCTGCTATTTTCAATCTTTTGTCTTTTTCTTCTAAAAATCTAATATCCCGGTTAGTTAAAATTCCCACTAATCTTTTTTCTTTATTTATAATAGGGATTCCAGAAATATGATATTTAGCCATCAGCTCAATTGCTTCTCCCGCGCTTTTTTCTGGCGAAAGAGAAATGGGCTCTACAATTACTCCGCTCTCTGACCTCTTAACCTTATCTACTTCTTCAGCTTGTTCTTCTATAGACAGATTTTTATGAATAATACCAATACCACCTTCCCGGGCAATAGCAATGGCTAATCTCGATTCGGTGACTGTATCCATAGCAGCGCTAACCAAAGGGATATTTATATCGATATTTCTGCTAAATTTTGTAGAGAGATCAACTTCTTTAGGGAGTATTGCTGATTTTTCGGGAACTAATAAAATATCGTCGAAGGTTAAACCTTCAAAATTTAAAAATCTTTCTTTTTCCATAATTTTTCCACCTTTATAATTTAATTTACCAATTAAATTAGTCGTTAGTGAATAGTAAATAGTCGTTAGTATTAAATACAGGTTTTCAGTTGACAGTTTTCGGTTTACAGTCTACTTTATTCTATGTCATTGCGAGAGGAGCACTCAATATTACTTGAGTACTTCTCGTGGCAATCCCCGTTTGAGATTGCTTCGGTCGTTTCACTCCCTCGCAATGACAAAAGAGGAACCTAAGGTAATATGCGATACGAATTTATTCTGATTTCCTTCTTTTCTCTTTTTCTTCACTATCCGCTATCCGCTCTACGCTAATATACGAGATACGATTCACGAGATACGAGATATGAATTTAGTTTTGCGCTTTACGTTTTTCGCTTTTTGCTTTTATTAATATTACCCCTCTTCAATAACCTTGTCAATTAATCTATTCGTATCGCGTGAAGAAAAAGAAAGGTACTAGAAAAAAAGAAGATGGGAAAACAAAAGCAATAAATATTCTTATCTTTATCTAACTACCCCACTAAATTCTACACTAACATACAGGTTAAAGAACAGATGCACTTTCCCCTTTTTATAAAAACAATTCTTTAAAGAAATTTTTTTCCTTTACTTTTTTATAAAATATATTACAATAAAAAAGATTTTATATCTAATTTTTTTTTATGATATAATAAAAATATCTTAAAACAAAATAAATAAATAACCAAATAGTTTAGTAAAAATTTATATTGTATTAATTAGGAGACAAAATGAATAATACAACCGATAGTCCCTCAAATAAAAATTTAGTTAAAGAAATATTATCCTGGAAGAAAAAGAGAGAAGCAGTAATTTTAGCTCATGTTTATCAACCCGGTGAAATTCAAGATATTGCTGATTTTACTGGTGATTCGCTCTTCCTCAGCCAGCAAGCAGCTAAGACTAAAGCAAAAGTTATAGTATTTTGTGGAGTTCAGTTTATGGCCGAAACTGCATCTATTCTCTCTCCAGAAAAAATTGTTCTACTTCCTGAAATTAAAGCCGGATGCCCTTTAGCTGATATGGCAGCAGCTGAGAAAGTAAAAAGTAAAATAGAAGAACTGCCTGAGGCAGTAGTAATTTCTTATGTAAATTCATCGGCAGTTGTAAAATCTTTAAGTGACTACTGTTGCACTTCTGCTAATGCTGTTCAAATTGCTCAGTCAATTCCTACTGAAAAAGATATTTTATTTCTTCCCGATATGAATTTAGCTGACTTTACTGCTCGAAAAGCAAAACGAAATATCATCCCCTGGCAAGGTTATTGTCCAGTCCATAACATTTTAACCAAAGAAGATGTAATAAAAGTTAAAAAACTCCACCCCAAAGCCTTACTATTAGTTCACCCTGAATGCCGCCCGGAAGTATGTACTCTGGCTGACTATATCGGCAGTACTAGAGGAATTATTGAATTTGCTAGCAACAATTCGGCTAAAGAATATATCATTGGTACAGAATTGGGAATATTTCATCCTTTAAAAAAGATTAATCCGGACAAAGATTTTTTCGCTGCATCTAAAAAAATGATCTGTAAAGATATGAAACTCATCAATTTAGAAAAAGTTCTACACTCTCTAAAAAATTTAGGACCCAAAATTGCATTATCAGAGGATATAAGAAAAAAATCTCTAAAAGCATTAAATCGAATGATAGAAATATCTTAGTTAGCTAGTTATTTGGTTACCTGGTTAGCTAGTTAGTGAATTAATATTAAACTAATTAACCAGCCAGCTAAGTAACTAACTAACCAATGTAAATGGTTTTTCGCTTTCCGCTTTAAGCTTTTAGTTTTAATAGCATAGTAGCTTAATAATTTAAATGTTTTATTAAACAATATTTTTCTGAAAGGAAAACAATAAATGTTATCGCAAATGTTCCCACGTTATTTGGTTAATTTTGACCTATCCACAATTAAAAAAATTTATACAGATTTTTTAATTGTGGGCTCTGGTATTGCTGGTCTATATACTTCACTTAAAATTTGTGATAAAGGAGAGGTTATTCTTCTCACTAAAAGTAAATTAAAAGAAAGCAATACAGAATATGCTCAAGGAGGTATAGCTGTAGCTTTAGGAGACGAAGATTCCCCCCGCTTACATATGGAAGATACCTTGAAAGCTGGGGCAAATTTTTGCGACCCAAAAGCAGTAGAGATTTTGGTAACCTATGGTCCTCAATGTGTTGAAGAATTAATAGAATTAGGAACTAAATTTGATAAAATCGAAGGTAAATATAAAACTACTTTAGAAGCAGCTCATCAAAGACCCCGAATCTTACATGCCCAGGGTGACGCCACCGGTGCTGAAATAGAAAGGTCTCTCTCTAAAAAAGTAATAAAAGAAAAGAAAATAAAAATTAAAGAAAATATTTTAGTCTTAGATATATTAACTGATCATACCACTTGTTACGGCTTATTAACTTTGAATAAGAATACTAAGGAAATTATTGCCTATTTAGCACAATCAACTATTTTAGCCAGTGGTGGAGCAGGACAACTTTTCTGTAATACCACTAATCCTGATGTTGCTACTGGAGATGGAATTGCTATGGCCTATAGAGGAGGAGCAAAAGTTGCAGATTTAGAATTTATTCAGTTTCATCCTACCGCTCTCCATCATCAAGGAAGCCCTAAATTTCTAATTTCTGAAGCGGTTCGTGGCGAAGGGGCTATTTTAAAAAACATCAAAGGTGAACCATTTATGCTCTCTTATCACCCCCTGGCAGAACTAGCCCCTAGAGATATAGTTGCTCGAGCCATTACTGACCAGATGAAAAAGACTAAGAGTAATTATGTGTATTTAGACGCTACTAAAATAAAACATAAATTTTCTGAACGATTCCCTACTATTTATAAGAACTGTTTTGCGCTGGGTATCAATCCTGAGAAGGAATATATTCCTGTCGCTCCGGCAGCCCACTACACTATGGGAGGAATAAAAACCAATACATGGGGACAAACTAATTTAGTTAATCTTTATGCCTGTGGTGAGAGTGCTTCTACAGGAGTACATGGAGCAAATCGCTTAGCCAGCAATTCACTTTTAGAAGGATTAGTTTTTGGTAATAGAATCGCCCAGAAAATAAAAAAAAATATAACACTTTCTTCTATTAATCAATTGGAGGAACTAAAACTTTCTTATAACGCTCGTCAAGAAAAATATAAAGAATACAGTCCTGTAGAATTAAAAAAAGAACTACAAAAACTTATGTGGAATAAGGTGGGAATCATTAGAAATTCCTCTGATTTAAAAATGGCACAACAAAAAATTAACGAGTGGAAATTTATATTCAAATCAGAACTTAAAACCGCTGAAGAATTTGAGTTAGCCAATCTTATCATCTTAGCTGATCTGATTACTAATTCAGCTTCACAGCGTGAAGAAAGCCGGGGAGCACATTACCGCGTGGATTTTCCTGATAGAGATGATGTAAATTGGAAGAAACATATTGTATATTAACCAATTGACCAATTTACCAATTCTCCAATTATATTAGTCAGTTAGTGAATAGTAAATAATCATTAGTTTTAAAAACAAGTTTTCAGTTATCGGTTTATAGTTTACAGTTTAAAAGTACATGGTTTTTAGATATTCGTTTTTCGTTATTAGATGAGATTGCCACGCCCCGATAAATCGAAGCAATGACAGATAGTATAAACCTATAATTTTAAATCTAAAATTTAAAAACTATAAACGAATTTTCTTTATCTAAGAACCAAAAACTTGTACTATAAACGAAAAACTTTACCATAGCACGCCATGTTGCTACAAATTTCGGTTGCGGGTTTAAGGTGCTAGATTTGTAGTAAAGAAACAAAAATGTATTGCAATAATTTTTTTCACTGACAACTGAAAACTGATTTAATTGATAAATTAGCTAATAGGTTAATTGGTAAATCGGGGAATTGGTCAATTATTACATAAAGAGGTGTTTTAAGATGGATTTTTCAATAAAAGAAAATATTCTGATAGATAAAATAGTAGAACAAGCTCTATCAGAAGATATTGGGACAGGAGATATTACTACCGATTCTATTATCCCCTATGATTTAAAAATCAAAGGCATTATTAAAACTAAAGAAGAAGGGGTGATAGCTGGCCTTAACATAGCCAACTTGGTGTTTAAAAAGTTAGATTCAAATATCATCTTTCAAGAAAAAATCAAAGATGGAACAAAAATTTCTCGGAATAAGGTATTGGCAGAAATTACTGGTCCTACCCGAACTATCCTCAAAGGAGAAAGAGTTGCTTTAAATTTTCTTCAGCGAATGTCAGGTATTGCTACAACCACTTTTAAATTCTGCCAGGAAGTAAAGGACTTTCCAGTTCGAATAGTTGATACTCGTAAAACTACTCCTGGATTACGAATATTAGAAAAATATGCTGTTCGCATGGGTGGAGGGCATAATCACCGCTTCGGCTTATATGATGCTGTATTAATTAAGGATAATCATATAGCAGTAGCTGGGGGAATTAAATCGACAGTAAATTCTGTCCGAAAACAAATCTCACACACAGTAAAGATTGAAGTCGAAGTAGAAAACTTATCTCAACTCCAAGAAGCTTTAGAGATGAAAGTTGATATAATAATGCTGGATAATATGGACTTAGATACTATGAAAGAAGCAGTAAAAATGGCTAAAGGCAAAACCCTAATTGAGGCGTCAGGTGGAATTACTTTGGAAAAAGTGCGGAAAATTGCTCAAGCAGGGGTAGATTTAATCTCTATTGGTTCCCTCACCCATTCAGTAAATTCGTTGGATATTAATATGGAAATCATATAGTCGTTAGTCGTTAGTGAATAGTATATAGTAAAGAAAATAGAAGTCAGGAGCCAAAATCCAGGATTCAGAATATATAGTAAAAAACGCAAAGCGCAAAACGAAATTCGTATCTCGTATATTAGCGTAGAGCGGATAGCGGATAGTGAAGAAAAAGAGAAAAGAAGGAAATCAGAATAAATTCGTATCGCATATTACCTTAGGTTCCTCTTTTGTCATTGCGAGGGAGTAAAGCGACCGAAGCAATCTCCAACAGGGATTGCCGCGCTCTGATAAATCAGAGCTCGCAATGACAGAAAATACCATAAACTGTAAACTGAAAACTGTCAACTGAAAACCTGTATTTGAAACTAACGACTAATTCATTTATTCATCTCATATACCATCCGTAATCCCTGTAAAGTCAAAAAAGGATTAATTTTATCAATCAGTTTACTTTCGTTTCCTATCAATTCCGCTTGACCACCGGTAGCTACTACTACAGAGTATTCTCTCAGTTCTCTCTTAAATCGTCTGATTAATTCATTAGTTAACCCTAAATAACCAAAAAATATTCCTGATTGCATAGCGGAAATAGTATTACTTCCAATAGAATTTTTAGGCTTAATTATTTCTATTTTAGGCAATTTTGCTGTCTTTTCAGCCAGGGCTTCTGCTGATATCTCAATCCCAGGAGCAATAGCTCCTCCCAAATAAACTCCCTCTGCATTCACCGCACAAAATGTAGTGGCTGTTCCAAAATCTACAATTATTACCGGTCCTCCATATAATTTATAAGCGGCAATAGCATTAACAATTCTATCTGCTCCCACTTCTTTGGGATTGTCTGTCTTAATATAAATATCAGTCTTTATCCCTGGCCCCACAATAATAGGAGATACTTTAAAATAATCTACCGACATCTTTTTCAATATCCAACTTACTGGAGGGATAACACAGGAAATAATCACTCCTTTAATATCCGCTAAAGACAATTTAGAGTTAGAAAGTAGACTTTTTACTAATATACCGTATTCATCTTCAGTCTTTTCCAAATTAGTAGAAATTCTCCAATGACCTAATAATTTCTCTTCTTTATATACTCCTATCACTGTATGGGTATTACCAACATCTATTACTAAAATCATTATATCCCCTCCCCTGACTACAAATAATCTATAACCTTCCACTTAAAATATTTTAAACTTAGATAACAAAAAATAGAGTAGAGAAGTGTTTAGCTTATCTACTCTATAACTTTTTTAATAACCAGCTTTTTTTAAAGCTTTGACCAATATAAGCATTAATAACATCGCTACTATCAGCTCTGGGGCGCCATGAACAAAAGCAATAGTCAGACTTACTTTAGCCGGAAGATATCCTCTTAAGGTAGCCAATCCCAATACTCCGATAGTGTTGGTAAGAGTTCCCAAAGCTGCGGCTATTGCACTGTTCTTCCAGAAATATTTATAAGAATAATAAGCTGCTACTCCGATAAATATCCTGGGTAAAATAGCGATTAAAGGGTCAGCAAATATGGGGTTAGTGGCATTTAAAAAACTGTAAATTCCGAAGATTAATCCTACTAGTGCACCTACTATCGGGCCTTCAAGTATCCCCCCTAAAATGGCTGGAATATGCATAATGGTAGCATGACCTGCTGGAGTTGGCACAGGGATAAACCCCAACCTGGTTACTCCTAAGATGATAGCAATTGCCCCCAGCATGCCGGATATAGCCAGCTGCCGGGTAGTAAATTTAAATCCTGATAAAGCAGAATCTCTATTCATTTTTTTCACCTCCGTTCTAGTTCCATCATAAGATACTAGACGAAATACTATTAATTTTATTTACTCCTGGTCTTGTTCTTACTCAAGATACAAGCTCTCGTGTAAAGTAATTACTTTACGATAATAGCTTAAGATATTTTAATAAATATGTCAAGCTA
>DMCY01000008.1 GCA_003451675.1 Candidatus Atribacteria bacterium | reverse complement strand
CGCCCCTCCAGCGCGAGCACCCTGTCAGCTCCCCCGACTTTGCAAATTTCGGGCCTCAATTCCTCCGCTTGCGTTACGGCCTAATAACTCCCATCTACCAGCTTCATACATTCGGTTACCCTCTTGTATGTGGTATAGGTGTTAGGCTGGTGGCTAACCTTTGCCTAATCCGGACTCTCACCGGCAAGAACTGCCAAGCTTTCTTGGCGCACACTCGATACTCGATACTATCTTTTCCTAATCCCTTATTAATTTAATACATTCAGTTCGTATAAAATATCCCTGAGGCATATAATTTAACAATACATTATAATGCTCTTCACTTCTAAATTCCGGTTGAATTCCCACAATTTCCAAATCTTCTACATCACAAGATGTAGTAAAATACTTTTGGGTTAATTCACCTAAATAAGGACCTAAAATATTTGCAATAAGAAGGGCAATAATGATACTTAAAATGCTAAAATGCCCTGTTTGAATTAAAAATATCAAAAATATCACCGCAGCAAGAAAATTAGCTATGGCAATACTTGTTCCACAACGTCGGTGTATGGCTAATTGGCACTCCTCCTGTTTTAATAGACGCAAACCCTCACGTGCCGCTTCCACAACTAAGCCGGGATCCTGAGCGCCAGAAATTATAAAACCATCTTTTTGAGCAAGACCAGATAAAGGTAAATTTTTTCCTGCATATCTTTCTAATACATTGATGGTGGCATGTTCCAGGGCATGATTTCTTCTAATCGCTTTATTCTTTGCAATATTTATAATCTGTTGAGGGACTGTAATCAAAGTAATTAAAGAATATGCAGTAAAACCATAAGGAATAAACATAAGAGTAATTACAAAAAAGAATAAAATCGCCATTAAAAATAGGTTAAAAAATAAAAATATCATCTTTGCTCCTTTTTTTAAAATTGACCAATTGTCAAAGAAAAAAATTTGTAGCTCGTAACTTATCACATATTACAGATTACTCATCACTGTATTCTAACGCGATACTCGATACTATTTAAATTAATTATTCTCCGACAAAAGACCTCACCCAATCAGGTTGATTCGGTCTTTCTCTCTTTTCTCCCATCTCCTGCCATTTTTCATCAGTTAATCTATCTTCCATAGGATGTTTAAATTCATAATAAGAAAAAACAGCTCCCCGACAGATTCTTATCCCCTGAGCATCATCTATTATAACATAGATATTAAATGGCGAGCCAACTCCCTCCTCCAAAACTTGTCCGGTATTTACATCTGAATGGACATCTGCCACAATTTCCATTTTCTCATCAGCATCAGAGGTTATCTTTTCTAAAATTTTTGAGGGAAACTCTTTTAAGGAAGCAAGTTTTGTTCCGATATTCCAGATAAGTTCATATTCCTTATCATCTAAAGATATATTATTAATTTCTTTTTCAGAAATGATTTTTAGCTTACCCAACAACTCTTCAAATTCTTTTATTTTCTCGGAAATACCTTCGATATTAAGGTCAAGAGTAGTAAGATTATTTCTTAAATCCCTCATCATCTCTCCTAATCGGGCATAGACTTCCGGATACGGCTCAACATAACCATAAGTTAAATTTGGTTTAGGAGGCACCCCCTTACCCGCCATAGTATAACTCTGTTTGGTATATAAAATGGTATCATGCCTTAATTCAGTCCAGGAGCCCAACGCGGTTTGTAGTTCTTTATCTATCCAGGCAGGACTTTGCATAAAGCAAGGTAAATTTGTATCTTTATTATCCTCCAATAAGGGGAGCAATGCATAAAGCCAGCGCCAATAGAGATTTTGCTTCCATCCCTCTATGGTTTTACCTGTCTGCCGTGTCTGCACAGGCAGGAGAGAAAATTCTTCTTTTAAATTATCTAATTGATTATAATACTCGGTATAATCAGTATCTCCTTCTACCTCTAAAATTTTCAGTGCCCTCTTTGAACCCAGCACGGCACATATATCTAATCCCCGGGGGAAAGCCCTGACTGGTCCAAAGTTGGGGATAATCTCCATAGTAAAGGGTTCCTTATCACCATTATATCGCATAATTATCTTCTCACCTTTCACTCCAAATACTAATTCCTGAAACATATAAGAATCAGGAATAAATCTCTGTCCCATAAATCTAAAACCCTGAGTTGAAACTCTAAAATCGCCATCTTCTGCAAAGGCCAAACCCGAAAGAATCTTAGGTGCTCTTAATTGTATTGCCTTATCAATAAATTTAGAAAGCTTTTCTTGATTATTATATTTATCAATAGATTCATTGGAAGGAAATATTTCCTTAATAAGTTCTATATAGTCATCGACATATAAATCATCGGTCTTTCCCACAAAATAGACTGTAGGCTCATAAATCATCTTCCATAATTTATAGGATTTTTCATCTTTTAAAAGGGAATCAGCCATTAAAATGGCTTGCAGGGTCATCTTTTTACCATAAGTTATAGCTGGTTCCTCTGAGGCCGGTCTTAATTTAAAATCAATACGACCATACCACATCATAGCCCTAAAGTAATTTCCTAACTTTTCATTTCTGGTGTAATGACCTCTAGGGATATACTGGCTATAATCTTCGTAGGCATAAGGAGTCTGATAAATGCTGGGGTTTTTTACATAGCTTAAAAGTCCCCTGAACTCTAATCCTTTATGATTCTTTATATTTTCACATTCCTGATTCACTAACTCATCTAACCCATAACCAACCTGATACTCAGGGTCAAACTGCCTTTTAGCCACCGCAAAAAAACCCATATTTAATTTAGCTGCCTCTTTGACCTCTTCACTACTTGCTTCATTATATTGTCTAATAGAGAGTTCGAGCATTCGATCGGTAAGTTCAACCGATAAATCATAAAGTTTTTCTATCTCTAAAATTCGCAAAAGATAATCAAAAAATATATGACCGGTATGGAGAACTGCGTCAGTGGTAATAAATATGGGCTGGTTGGTATCTTTGCACTCTAAGTAAACATCACTTATCTCCTTATAATAAGCAGGTGAAACTACAAAACAATTTTCTTTGAGCAATTCTACTGACTTACCAGATAAATGAAATTGTCGGATATTAGAAATATCTTCAAGAGAATATAAATCTTTTTTGTTTTCTGCTGAAAAGACTGACGAAGCTACCAGAAGAAATATACAAAGCAGTACTAAAAAATAAATCTTAATTGTTTTTAAATTTATTTTTTTCATTATATTCGCTCCTCTATTCTTTAGTATATCGTATCGAGTATCGCGTGAAGATTTATCCCCCTCCTCTCCCTCCAAGGGGAGAGGGAGTAAAGACGAGGTAATTTCTTCATCAAGGGTCGAATTTATTCGACCCGAAACGGGTTTGATGAATCAAACCTCTGTCATTGCGAGGAGAGAAACGACAAAGCAATCTCAATCCCGAGATTGCCACGCTCCGATAAATCAGAGCTCGCAATGACATTAAATATTTATCGGGTTTGACGGATCAAATTACTTATTACTAATTACTCATTACTATATTCTACACTAACGACTATTTACTATTCACTAACGACTAATTTAACTATCTAACCAGGTAACCAACTAACTAATCCTAAGCGAGATACAATTCACGAGATACGAGATACTTATTTATTATCTCGCTTTCACTTACTGCCCGTACCTAAACGCTCTACGCTGTACGCTACTCGCTATCCTTTACTCAACCGACTCTTTTAACAGATCAAAAAAGCCATTTAAATAACCCAAACCCAATAGTATATCTTTTTTCATCAAATTAATCAGTTCTTGGCTATCTGGAGATTTAGCTATTTTTATTATTTCTTGCTCTTCAAGCATAAGTAGCTCTTGGTCATTATCTAGTATAGGAAATAATTTCATAGTCTCTCGATAAGAAGGAGTAAAATCTTTTCTGGCTTCCTCACTTAATTTAATGGCACTATCCGCTACATCATCCATCTTAACAGTTTTCACCTCGGGAAGCAGATTATAAAATTCCTCTTTCTTGTGCTCGAAAAGATATCCATTAAAATCTTCATAACCGTAATGAGCATTGGTAACCAGTACAGTCAGTTTTTTTACATTAAAAAATTTCTTAAAGAGGACATCCAAAGGAGCTGGATAGGTATGATAAGGTTGGGATAGGTCTTCTAAATAATGTATGGCTCGGGCGGCAAACCTAAAACCCCAATAATTATCGCCTTTCCCAAAGGCAATCTTAGACATTTCAAAGAAGTGATTGGCTCTTTTGGGGGCATCTCCAGCTTTCAGTAAACCTGCAAACACAGAAAAATACATATGACGATACCCCTGACTTCCTCCGGTTAAAGCTTGTAATTTATTTAATTCTAAATTAGTATCTAAATCCCAATCAGGTTCGTCCGAATAATTTATGAGAATATCTGAGGCCTTTACTTTTTCTCCAATCTTCTCATCAACATAATTTATTACAAATTCCGGATTATATTCATCCTGGTCTATATTTTCATAAGTATAAGGGGTTACTTCGATTTCGGGGAAATTGTTTATCCAATCATTATTCTTTATGGCCAGTTCAGTATAAAAAAAATGACTGTTCCAGGAAAACACATTTATAGAACTTAAGGTAAAAACCGAAAGAATTAGCAAAATCATAATTGATATTTTCTTTTTAAGCTTCATGGTTACCTCCCAAACATTTTTGGATTCTCACTGCTTGTTTTATCCAAGCTTTCCATAGTACAAATATGTGTACAAACTTCGCGAGAATGACAGAAAAAATAACTATCTCTATTTTATTTTTCAAAAGGGAATTTATACTGGGTCAATCTAAGTTCTTCTTTTAAAGTAATAATCTGCTGTTGAAGATTCTTATTTATAGGTGCACCTTTATCTTTTCTCTCTAACCAGGCCAGATATTCTTTTTCACCGGCGGTGTAAATTCTCTCTGCTTCAGGAGCCTTTTTAGAAGAACGAAGGGAACGAAGAATATCCCCGCTTATCTTCTTAAATAATTCAAGGTCTATAAAAAAAGATATGTTAATGGCTATAAAAAAATGTCCCAAGTTGATGGGTACTGGTTTACCATCTTCTACTCCCGATAACATCTTAAGATATTTTCCATTTTGCAGGGCAGCGGAAAGGATTTCTACTACTGCAGCATAGCCATAACCTTTATAACCGGCAGTTTCTTCTCCGATACCACCCAGGGGAGCAAGAGCAGCTTTTCCTGTTTTTAAGTCCTGTAAAATTTGATGAGTATCTGTTCTGGTCTTCCCATCTTCTCCAATTACCCACCCTGGAGGGATATCTTTTTCTGCCCGGTCATAAACTTCTATCTTTCCTCTTTGGGTAATAGAAGTGGCACAATCGAGAACAAAAGGAAATTCTTCATCTGAAGGCATACCAAAAGTTAAAGGATTGGTCCCCAACATATTTTCTACTCCAAAAGTAGGAGCAATAGAGGGTCGGGCGTTAGTACCGGTAATTCCGATCATCCCCTCTTTAATAGCCATTAAGACATAATAACCGGCAATCCCATAATGAGTTGAATTTCTTACTGCAACCATTCCCAATCCCATTTTTTTAGCTTTTTCAATGGCCAGAGCCATAGACTTCTTGGCAATTACCTGCCCCATTCCATTATGGCCATCGATAACTGCAGTAGTAGGACCATCTTTAACAATTTCGATGTCTGTTTTTGGTGATTGAATACCTGCTTTAATTCTATCATAATATATGGGCTTTAAACGGCCAATACCATGTGAATCTATCCCTCTTTTATCGGCAGTAATTAGCACATCAGCACATATTCGGGCATCCTCTTCCGGAACTTCTATTCCTCTAAAAACATCAACCATAAAATTTTCTAAACTATCAAAATCTACCCAAATGATATCCTTAGAATTATTATACAAGACTGCTCCCTCCTTAATTTTTATATTAAAGTTTCCATGCGAGTTAGATAAATCAAATTCTTTTAAGTTTAATATAACACAAAGTAAAAATGTTTTTCAATTATTTATTTACCAACTAACCCTTTTCTTGTTACACATTACTCATTACTCATCACTGTATTTCTATCCGCTAAACGCTGTACGCTCTACTCTCTACTATATACACAATACGCAATACGAACAAAGAATTGACATAGCGATATTTTACTGATATATTAAGAATATATTATTAATATATAGGTGATATTTATGGTAAATAAAGAAATTTATAAAGAACTCAAAAAGCGGATAGTCTATCTGGATTACAAACCAAAACAAGTGTTAAGCATTAAAGAATTAGCGAAAGAATTTGGGGTTAGCCCCATGCCTATTCGAGAGGTTCTCATTCTCCTGGAGACTGAAAAATTAGTACATATAATTCCTAACAACGGTATCTATGTTACTGATGTAAGCTTTCAAGAACTGAAAGAGGTTTTTGAAGTTAGACTATTTTTAATTGGGCTATCAGGGAGGCTTGCCGCTCAAAGGATAACTCCGGAAGAATTACACAAATTAAAAGAATTGCTTGAGAAGATAAAACAAGAAAAAAATAGAAAAAAATTAATTCAATTAGATGCAGAATTTCATAATTTAGTAAATTACTCTACCAAAAATCAAACCTTGGCTGAGACCTTAAAAAGATTACGAAATCAAATTGGCCGCCTCTGGTTCTTTGCCAAAGAAAATGATGCTTATTCGCAAAAAATTCCCGAAGATTTTGAAGAACTTATAAAGACATTGGAAAACAAAAAGCAAAACAAAAGCGAACAGATTATGAAAGATCACGCTATTCACTTTATAAATCAGATAAAAATGAGCTTATACGCAGAATAAAAAATATTTTTTTGAATTAGATAAAATTAACAATAAGGAAAAAATATGAAAAGAATTCTAATAACCGGGGCGCTGGGTCAAATTGGTTCTGAACTTATTACTTTTTTAAGAAAAAGATACGGTAATGAAAATGTTATTGCCTCAGATATTAAATCAATGCCTGAGGGGATGATTAACCAAGTCGGGGTATTTGAGCATATTGATTGTTTAGATGCTCAGGAGATTTATTCTGTAATTAAAAAATATAAAATAGATACTATATTTCATCTTGCTGCTGTTCTCTCTGCTACCGGTGAAAAAAATCCTCAATTAGCCTGGAAAGTTAATATTAACGGTCTTTACAATGTGCTGGAAATAGCCAGAGAATATAAATGTGCTGTCTTCACTCCCAGTTCAATTGCCGCTTTTGGTCTATCTACTCCCAAAGATAAGACCCCTCAAGAGACAATTCAGAGACCCAACACCATCTATGGATTAACCAAAGTTACGGGAGAGCTGCTCTGTGATTATTATTATTCAAAATATGGGGTAGACACCAGAGGAGTACGCTTCCCGGGAATCATCTCTTATGCTACGCTTCCCGGCGGAGGAACTACTGATTATGCTGTAGAGATCTTTTACGAGGCATTAAAAAAAAAGAAATATACCTGCTTCTTAGACAAAGACACTTATCTGGATATGATGTATATGCCTGATGGTTTAAAAGCAGCAGTTAATCTGATGGAAGCTGACCCTTCCCGATTAAAACATAAAAATGCCTATAATATAACCGCAGAAAGCTTTAACCCTGAAGAACTTGCCCAAGAAATTAAAAAACATATTCCAGAATTCGAAATGAAATATGATGTTGATCCAATGCGGCAGACAATTGCCGATTCCTGGCCTAACCGATTAGACGACAGTGCGGCCAGAGAAGATTGGGGATGGTCTCCGGATTATAATTTGGAAGCAATGACCAAAGATATGATTGAAAAACTGAAAATTAAATTATTTACTAACGTAAATAATTAGTTAGCCGGTTACTTAGTTAACTAGTTAATCGGTTTAGGAAAGAGAAGAAAGAAATCAGGAGCTATATTCGTATCTCGTATCTCGTGAATCGTATCTCGTATGTAGGGTTGACCAGTTTACCGGTTAAAATACGGGCTACAAAATGGAATAATTGACTAATTGAAGATAGGAAATTAGTTAACCAGATATATTAGTTCCCCAGTTGGCCAGTTGTAAGATATAAGAAACAAGATAAAACCGTAGGACAGGCGTCCCCCGTTTTCACGAGGGCAGGCTCGCCTGTCTACGTAAATGTATGGGTTTGATTCATCAAAACCATCTGTTTGTTCTGTCATTCCTGCGAAAGCAGGAATCCAGAGCATTTCTACCCATATATGTGAATTAAATTAACTGGCAAACTGGATAACCGGCTAACTGATGTAATTGGTCAATTGGGTAATCGGTAAATTGGTAAATTAATTAATTTGGAGGATTTAAAAAATGGGATTGAATAATATAGAGAAAGTACTTTCTCAAACCTTAAAAGGATTAAAAAATGAAGGACGATTAAAAGGAAAAGAATACATTATCACTAAAGTAAAAAGACCTGAGGGTAATAAAGGTCCCCGATATTTTCTAAAAGGAGAAGGTGACCAGGAATTTATCAGAATGAATTCTAATTCTTATCTGGGAATGTCCTTGAGAGAGGAAATTATCCAGGAAGAAGAAAAAGTAACTAAAGAATTTGGAGTTGGACCAGGAGCAGTCCGTTTTATCAGTGGAACATTTCAATCTCATCGAGAATTGGAAAAGAAATTAGCAGCATTTCACCAAAGAGAAGATGCTATGTTGTTCAGCTCAGCTTATTCAACCGTGGTGGGTATTTTAACCCCCCTTATAACTTCTGATACCATTGTAATCAGCGATGAATTAAACCATAATTGTATAATTAACGCCCTTAGACTTGCCAGACCAAAAGACAAAAAAATCTACAAACATCTGGATATGAATGAGCTTGAAGATAGAATAAAAGAATCTATCGGCCAAGCAAAAAGATTGATCATCGTCACTGACGGAATATTCAGTATGAGGGGTGATTATGCTCCTCTGGATATCATTTCTATCCTTTCTAAAAAATACGACCAGGAGTTCCCGGAAAATATTCTGTTAGTAGTAGATGACTCTCATGGTATTGGGGCTTATGGAAAAACCGGTCGGGGAACAGAAGAATATACTAACGCAAAGGGGGTAGATGTATTAGTGGGAACCCTGGGTAAAGCATTTGGAGTAAATGGCGGCTATGTAACTTCCAATCAAACCGTTATCACTTATTTGAGGGAATCAGCACCAATGTATATCTATTCTAACCCTATCTCCCCTGCTGAGGCCAGTGCTGCTTTAAAATCTCTGGAAATACTGAATAGCGAAAAAGGGAAAGACATTTTAGCTCATCTTCACCAGATGACTAAGAAATTTGAAAAAGGTCTCCTTGATTTAGGATATGAAATTATTGAAAGTGACCATCCTATTGTTCCTTTAATGGTAAGAGATACTAAAAAAACAACAGATTTAGTAAATTATCTTATTGATAAAGGGATTCTTGGCACGGGTCTTAATTATCCGGTAGTTCCTAAAGGTGATGAAGAAATCAGATTCCAAATTAATGCTGGCCATACTCCTTATGATATCGATTATGCCTTAAATGTTTTAAAAGATTATAAAGAAAGAAATTAGCATATTTAAAAATAATTTAAGTGGAGCGGAATAAATAAAATATATAGTTAGTGTAAACTTTAGTGAGGTAGTTAGGTAAAAAGAAGAATGCTACTTTTTTCTATCTTTTTTTCCCTTTCTTAACTCAATACTATATTACAAATTTAAAAGTTAGTGTAAAATTTTGTGGGGTAGTAATTCGTTATCTAAATACCTTTACATTTTGTTCTGTCATTGCGAGGAGAGAAGCGACGAAGCAATCTCACCCCGAGATTGCCACGCCCTGATAAATCAGGCAATGACAAATCATTGTAATATTATTAGTGAAACACTCTAGTAGTTAGAAAGACAAAAGATACTCCAAAATAAAATATTTTGAGTATTGAGGAATTTATGATAATATATTTATAGGAAAATTCTTTTGATATATATATTTCTAAAATATTTTAAAATATTTTGCAAATCAATGTCTAAAATTTTCTATTTTGGGGAATATATTAAATAGAGAAGAGAAATTTGAAAAAAGAATAAATATTTTAGCAGCTAACAAAGTTGATAAAGGCAAATCAACCGAAAGGTTGAGACGCAAAGCAATGGGCCTAAAGCACACAAAGTGCTAAGGCAGCCAAGCTACCGACTTTTTTTTGTTTGAAAAAAGCCCATGCTTTGACAAAAATGCCTTCACAACTTAAATCTAAAAAATTTAAGACTCTGTGAAAAAACAGAGGAAATGGAGGGAAATAATATGAAAGTAAAAGCAATGGGCAAAGCAACCATAATCTTATTCCTAATGTTAATTGTGTCTCTTTTCCTGACATCTTGTAACGGTATTGTTACCCCTGAACTTCAGCTTGATTTGGATGAAGATATAAATAAAGTCGAAGAAATAGATTATGTTTATCTGGATGTACCTTATGAAAAATACGCTGGGGCAAACTGGTGTCTTCCGGCCTCCGGTGCAATGACTTTTAAATATTTCGGAGAAAATATTAGCCAATCCGAGATAGCCAGTAAAGTAATCACAAATGGTACTAGTTCAGTATTTAAATTCATTAGTTACGCAAAGAATTTAGGATTTGAAGTAAAATATCAATCTAAAACTATTGAAGAAATCAAGGAATTGCTAAAAGAAGATATCCCGGTAATTGCTGTACAAAATTACAGTCTGGCTTTACCCTATTCACATGCTCGGGTAATTATCGGATTTGATGATGAAAAACAGGAAGTAATTACAAATGATCCAACAGCCGGAAAAGATTACAAAATATCTTATTCTGATTTTTTAGCTCTTAATTTCAATAGTAATCCTGATAAGTGTAAGGTAATCGTAATTTCACCAGAAGAAGTTGATACCGTAAATGCAGAACTTATTGACAATACAGATAATTCTTGAGCGTAAACCAATAGCAATAATTATTTACAAAATAAAATATATTCTAAATTCATTTGAATTCTTATTGAAAAAGGAGGATAAATGATGAAAATAAAATATGATTATTGCAAAATATCTCCTGATAAAAATAAATATGTTGTAGAATATGGACACAATACTTATAAGGGATATACTTTATCTTCACCGATAAAGGTAGCAGACAGAGCTTTTTCCACCGAAAAAAAAGCAATCAGATTTGCAAAAAAATCGTATCGATTGAATGCATAAAGAAAGAAGAAAAGTAAAATAGATTAGCCAATTGGCTAATCTATTTAGTCGTTAGTGAATAGTCGTTAGTATTATATAATACAAGATTCAAGATAATTTAGTTAGCCGGTTTGCCGATTGATCGTTTATTCAATTTGTTAATTTAATAGTTTTTAAAATAAAATAAATAAATGCAATTTAAAAAAATACTACGTAAAAAAGGGGTTTGAATTTTTAATTTTCAAACCCCTTTTTTACTTTATTCTCTTTCCTAATTGCTAGTTTACTAATCTGTTTATTATTCTAACTTCGAAAGTTATTGCTAACCAAATTGTAATACAGTAATTATTATTTTTACTTTAACTAATATTCTTGGTGCCACGCTTCACAACAACATGTTCTTATCGCTTCGATGAAAATTCTTTGTATTTCACATTTAATATTGGCATCAAGGATAACCGCATATTTTTGGTCAACAGCTGGTATAAAGGATCCATCGACTTTGTCAACTAACCACTTAGAATTAGGTGGTAGATCAACATAATCTACATCGCCGGTAAAATACCAAATTGCGTATTGAACATCTTCCATAGTATCAGTTGCTCTTCTGTTATTTATAATCCAATTAATTTCATTCCAATTTCCTCCTGCACCAATACTACATTTTACTCCTCTATGATCATACCACCAGTAATGAACAATACTAATATTCTTATTTATACACCATCCGTGCCATCCGTCTCCATTCCAAATGTTATAACCAGACGCAATACCATCAAGTTCTACATTTGGGAAATAAGTAGCGCCTTCACCTGTACTTCCCCATGCACCTCTACTATTGGTTTTAAAATTTGCCCATTGCGGTAAACAACAAGGAGGATCACAAATTTGAGTAAAGTTAGCAATGACTGCTTTATCGCTATCCATGGTGATGGTATAAGGATCCGATACTGTTCCTGAGCCTGTCACTTCACTACCATTATCACCACCCCAGATATCGAATGACCAGCAAGCAACTTCTTGAGGAATAAGCGTGACGACAGTACCGCAGGCATAGGTAGTCTGATCTGGATTCTTGGTAACAGTACATCCATCATCTTCAGCTTCGGTAGGTAAAATAGTAACGTCCAGGGTGTATACCTCTTCGACTTGGACAAACACAGCGGTAACTGCCTTGTTTTTAGTCATGGTGACAGTCTCCGGATTGTTAGT
>DMCY01000040.1 GCA_003451675.1 Candidatus Atribacteria bacterium | reverse complement strand
ACTGTTTTTCACTCGATACTATTTTATCTTCTGTCTTCTTTCTTCTCTTCTCTTAACTAGCTAACTAGATAACCAATTAACCAACTAACTAATTATTCTATTCACTTTCCTTCTGCAATACTTCCAATCTTTCCCGAGCTTTTTCCACATATGGACTCTGGGGAAATTTTGAAATCAAGTCCTGATAATCAGAAATAGCTTTTTCTTGATTTTCTAACATTTCCCAACAGATTGCCTTGGTATACAAGATGTCATCACCATATTTTAGGCCGGAATAATCTTCTAAATATCTTTCTCCCACCTTAATGGCCTTTTCATATTCATCTTTTTTAAAATAAGAAAGACACAGGCCATACAAAGCCTCTGACAGATATTGACTATCAGGATATTCTCTCACCAGACTTTCTAAATTAATAATGTTATCCATCCAATCCTCTTCCTGTAAATATATCTGGCTTAATAGATACATAGCTTCTTCCCTGAAACTACTATTACTGCAAGAATTTATAAACTTTTGCAGTTCTGCCTTAGCCATATTCTTATTTCCTGAAAGAAAATAATTCTTGCCGACTCTAAACTGTGCTTCTTCGGTAAATTTACTATCGGGATAAATGCTTATAAGTTTTTTAAATTCGTCAATGGACGATTTATAATCTTTATTCTCCAGATAAGTCCAGGCGATAGCATATTGGGCATTTGCTGAGAAATCTCCCTCAGGATACATTTCGATAAATTTTTCATATGCTTCTCTTGCCTTCTGATAATCTTTAAGATTATACCATGATTCTGCCGCCATAAACTTTGCTCTTTGTCCCAAATCTAAATTTTCTTCATCTTCTTCCACTTTATTAAAATATTCGCCCGCCTTCTTATAATCGGCTAATTTAAAATAACTCCACCCCATCCAGTAATAGCTTTCTGAAAGCAAAGGGGATTGAGGGAAAAATTGAATAATTTTATCAAATTCCTCAATTGCCTCTTTGTATCTCTTCTGATTATAATAATAATTACCTAACCTAAAATATGCCTCTTGAGAGAAATCACTCCGGGGGTATTTTTCTCTTAATTCTTCAAATGCTGCAATTTCTCCTTCTTGATCCCCCAATTCTTTAGAGGACTTCCCTATTAAATAAAGTGCTTCATCGGTGGATGTTTTCTTTAATTCTGATAAAGCTAATTTATATTTTTTTAAATCATATAAATCCTTGCCCAGCTCAAAATAGGCTGACTTAATAAGTTCACTTTGCGGATATTTTTCTATAAATTCTTGAAATTCTAAAATTGCTTTTTCCTTATCACCTTGCCGGGAATAAGCCAAACCTAAATCAAAACTGACTTTTTCTAATAAAGAATCTTCCGCTTCGAACTGCTTTAAGCTCTCCAGATTTTCAATGGCTTTACTATATTCTTGTAAATTAAGCCAGCAGCGAGCCAGTAAATATTGAGCCTCTTCTTTTCTCTTGTCTTCTATTTCTGCTTCTGAGATTAAGTTCTTTAATTGTACTATTGCTTCTTCATATTTATTTTCTTTAAATAAACTCAAACCGTTATAATATTTCACTTCGGAAGCCAATTCAAATCCCGGAAAGAAAAATAATAAATTATTAAATACTTCTTCTGCTTCTTTATATTTTCCAGACCTGAAGTAAGCCTGACCCAACAAGTAATACACCTCTTCTATCTCTTTCCCCTGATATTCGGAATATTTCTCCAAAAATTCCTGGTATACTTTGATTGTTTCCGGGTAATTATTTCCCTGAAAATAGGATTTGCCCAACTTATGTCTGGCTTGTAAGGCTAAATCACTATCGGGAAAATCATTTAATAATTTCGAAAACCTCTTGGCCGCTTCCTCATATTCTTCTAACAGATAATAACACCACCCGCTACCCCAGAGGGCATCATCGGTATACTCATTTATTTCCGAATCAGTTACTACTCCCTCGTACTCTACCTGAGCTAATTTATACTCTTCCAGCTGGAAATAACACTCGGCTAATAAATAGCGAGCAGCGGGATAATCACTCATTATATCCAGGGCTTTTTTTAATTCTTCAATAGCCACAGTATAATCTTTCAAAGAATAAAATTCATAACCTAATTTATAATGTTCTTCAGCTTTTTCTTCCCCACCACTAACCTTTAATTCGGTCGCCTTTTTTCTTTCTTCGCGGTATTTATCCATCTGATCAAGCTGATAATATGAGCGGGAAAGAAATTGACGCGCCTTTTCATACTTAGGATTATAATCTAAAGACTTATTAAATTCTTCGATGGCTTTATCATATTCACCTTTCAAATAATAATCGTAGCCGGCGTTAAAATGCTTTAAAGTCTCTCTCCCGTATTTTTTCTCTTCCAGGCAATTATTTAAAAAATGTTTGGCTGTATTGTCGAAAGAATCAATCTTAATAACTTCTTCCCATTGAAAAATAGAATTATCCAGATCCCCTATTTCATAATAGCTTAAAGCCAAATAGTAATGAGGTTCCTTAAAATTGGGATTTGCTAAAATAGATGATTTAAAATAACTTTCCGCTTCTTCAAAATTACCATTTTTATAAGATAGATAGCCTCTTTCGTAATTTTCATAAGCTTCCCGACCATATTTTTGGGACTGTTCGTTCTTTTTTATAAACCAGGAAATTTCTTTATTCTGGGGATCTATCCTTAAAACTTCTTCGCACTCATCAAGGGAAAGACCTATCTCACCCATATCATAATAAATCTGAACTAAATAGATGTGGGCCTCTAATAAATCAGGATCATATTCTGTAGAAGAAATAAAATATTCGATCGCCTGCTCATGCTCGCCTTTAGAATAAAAGGCATATCCTAATCTAAAATAAGCCTGAGAAGCTTTTTTATAAATATCTTTACTTTCTAATTGATTCTCTTCTACCAATTGGATAAAACTGTTTAAACTGTTTACTTCCCTAATAGTCCAATGGGTTCTGTTGTAAATCTCCGCTAAAAGATAATAAGCTTCGGCATAATCAGGATCTGCTGCCACTGCCCTTTCTCCGCATTCTATAGCCTCAGCCCATAACTTTTTACTGGGATAATCAACACCTTCATATTCAACAATGGCTTTGTCCATTAAATCAAGACATTTGTAATAATTACTCAGAGCTTCAAGAGAAGTGGTAGGAGTTTTTTTCAATCTATCTTTATCTTGAATTGATAATTCAACATTTAACTCTTTTAAGATAAACAAAACTACCTTATCTTTTAAGTTAAAAATATCTGCATTTCCCACTATGAAATCTCGAAAAGCGGTAATTTTTCCGGTGGAGTTATCGTACTTTTTAAGACTTAAATTTAAATCAGAGAGAGAAGAAAGATAGAAATCACCAAAAAATATAACCTCGGCGTCTATATTCTTACTAAACTGGATTAATAGAGATTTATCTATCTCGGCTGAAATAGGGGACAAGTCATATTTATGGTATAAATCCTCTATCTCTTGATGAGAAGAACAGACAAGAACATCAACCTGAGAAAGGTCATCTATCAGCATGTCAGTCATACCTTTGCTCAACCAATCCCAACCTGATTGTTGAGTGCGATTATTAAAATATAAGACGCTTATCTTTCTATCGGAGGCCTGAACAATCTGTATATTATAAAAAAAACTAATCATTATTGCTAAAGCAATAATGATATAAAAAAATTTCAATAAATATTTTTCTTTAAAAATTTCTTTTTTTAAAAGATAATTGGCTATTTTAGTCATTAATTCACCTTTGCATTAATTGACCAATTGTATTAGTTAATTAGTTAATTAGTTAATTAGTTAAAAAATAAATATTAAACCAACTAATTATTTAATAAATTAACTGTAAAACCGAAAATTTATATTTGAAACTAACGACTAATGCATCTTGTGTCTGTATTTTTAACTAGCTAACTAGATAACCAGCTAACTAACTAACTAATTAATTAACCAAATTAATTAATAAAATTATACCTTATTTATTTGAAAAAGTAAAAACGATTTCCTTGATTTTTACCTGGTTTCCCTCTTTAATTCCTTTTTTAATTAAAGCCTTCTCTAAACCCATTTTTTTTATAATTTTTTGGAAATAACTTATTGCTTCCTCATTATTAAAATTAGTCATCGCTACTATCCGTTCAATCTCTGCACCGGCAACTTCATAAATATTTCCCTTTTTGTTAATTACAAATCGAGGGGTAAATTTATATACTGTTTCTTTTTTGGGTAAAACTTCAGTGATTCTTCCTTTTTCTTTTAATTTTAGTTCACGCAACAAAGAAGAAAGACCATAGATTAGTTTATTCAATCCATCTCCGGTTAAAGCAGAAATGGGAAATATTTGATAACCTTCCTTGTGGAAAGCATCTTTAAAGTAAGTCATATTTTCTTTAACAGAAACAAGGTCACATTTGTTTATGGCAATAATCTGCGGTTTCTTAGTCAGCTTCTCGCTAAAATTATTTAATTCTTTATTTATGGCCCTAAAACTATATAATGGATCCTCTTTTTTTATTATAGAACCATCGATAACATGTAAGATTATCTTAGTTCTTTCAATATGTTTTAAAAACTTATCTCCCAATCCAGTACCCTGATGGGCACCTTCAATCAGACCGGGAATATCTGCTGCCATAAAACTTTTTGTTTCATCTACGCTAACTACACCTAAATTAGGGCTGAGGGTAGTAAAGGGATAATCGGCAATTTTGGGTTTAGCAGCTGAAATCCGAGAAAGCAAAGTAGATTTTCCGGCATTAGGGTAGCCAACTAATCCTACATCGGCAATTATTTTTAAACTTAAATATAGTTTCTTTTCTTCTCCCGGTTCTCCTTTTTGGGCAAACCTAGGGCTCCTTCTAACAGAACTTTTAAAGCGAAAATTTCCCTGTCCTCCCTGTCCTCCCCGAGCTACGGTAATCCTCTGCCCATTTTCGGTCAAATCACCTAAAATTGTGGAGCTGTTCATATCCTCTACCACAGTTCCCAAAGGAACTTTTATGATTAAATCATCTCCGTTTTTCCCTGTCTTGTTGCTTCCCTGTCCGCTTTCTCCATTTTTTGCCCTTTGATGAGGGTGATTATAAAGATCTATTAAGGTATTAATCTTATCATCTGCTTCAATAATTATATCTCCGCCTTTTCCTCCGTCTCCCCCATTAGGACCACCTTTGGGGATAAATTTTTCCCTTCTAAAGCTTACAGCTCCATTTCCCCCTCTTCCTGCTCTCACTTCTATTTTTACTCTATCCACAAACATACTCTTCTCCTGCTAAAATGATAATTTCGTGCCAGGCACTTTTTTTCATTTTTTATTGTTTTACCTAATGATACTAAAAAACCCTGAGTTTTACAAAAAAACTCAGGGTTAGTTGACTAAAATTATTTTCCTATTTTAAGATCTTTCAGCATATACACAAACTTGCTTTCTATCTTTTCCCTTTCTTTCAAAAGTTACAAATCCTTCAGTCAAAGCAAACAGGGTATCATCATTACCTCTCCCCACATTTTCTCCGGGAAGAATTTTAGTTCCCCTCTGTCTTATTAAGATACTACCTGCTTTTACAAATTGACCGGCAAATCGTTTTACTCCTAAACGCTTGGCGTTACTATCTCTACCGTTTCTAATTGATCCCTGACCTTTTTTATGTGCCATAACTTCTCACCTCACCCTCTTAAACCTGCTTCTGATTATATTATGTTATAAATATTTAACTATCCTGATACTTTATATTATACCTTTAAATCTTTATCTTTTCAATTAATATTTCAGTATAAGGCTGTCTGTGTCCGGTCTTTTTGCGATATCTTTTTTTGGATTTATATTTAAAAACTATAATCTTTTTAGCTTTATCTTGGTTTAGAACTTTCCCAACAACCTTAGCTTTTTCTACCAGAGGTCGGCCAATAATATGTTCTCCATCTTTGTCCACCATTAGTACCTGGTCAAATTCTACCTTCTTTCCCTTTTCCTGGTCTAACTTTTCAACCCTGATAATATCTCCCTCTTTTACTAAATACTGTTTCCCTCCAGTTGCGATAACAGCTTGCATTTTTAGCAATCCTCCTAGCCTTCTAAACTCGCCATAATTAGGTAGTAATCAGATAAACCGACTACTTTCAGACCCAATCTGAGCGGACATGAAACCGACGCTTATAAAATTTAGCATATATTTATATGGTTGTCAAATTTATTCGTAGCTAATTAGTTAGCTGGTTACCTAGTTAACTAGTTGGAGAATTAAAATCAGATTTATTATCTGTATAAATTAACTCTCATTTTGCAACTGAGAACCTGTATTTGAAGTTAATGTCTAATACATCCCGTATCTATTCTTTGTATCTTGTATTTTAACTTGTAACTCGCAACTTGCATCTTGCATCTTTCCCAACTGGCAAACTGGTAAACCGGGTAACTGGGTACCCAGTTAACTAACTAACCAACTAACTATTTAAACATCTGCTTAATTTTCTTTATCTCTTTTAGTCTGCCGACAGCTACTACATCTATCCTCTCTATGTGAATATTTTTTGAAGATTTGATATAGATAGTCTTTCTTCCTTTTTTCTCTAATTGTTTAACCAACAGCATCTTTGCCCCGGATAAATTTTCTTCTACTTTAGGATGTACTCCTAATAGGACGGCTTCTGCTCTTGAAGTATTGCACAACTCTTCTAACTTGCGTAGAACCATATTGCTTACGGTTTCGGCAGACAAAACCCGGCCCGTTCCGGAACAATAAGGGCAAGTGGTTCTTAGCATGTTTTCCAAATCTCTCCTGGATCTCTTTCGGGTAAGTTCAACTAGACCTAATTCAGTATTCTGGATAATATTAGATTTGGTTTTATCTTTTTTTAAACTTTCCTCCAATTTCTTTACTACCTTTTCTATATCTTCCTTATTATCCATGTCGATAAAATCGATTATGATAATCCCTCCGATATCCCGAAGCCTTAACTGAAGCCCTATCTCCTCAGCCGCCTGTAAATTAGTTTTCAAAATGGTTTTTCTCATATCTTTCTTACCAACAAATTTACCGGTGTTTACATCGATTACCGTTAAGGCCTCCGCCTGGTCAAAAACTAAATATCCTCCGCATTTAAGCCATATCTTTTTTTGTAAGCCTTTGTTGATTTCTTTTTCAATATTATATTCCTCAAATATGGGCTTTTCTCCTTTGTAAAGAGATACCCTGGGCTCTAATTCTGACAAAGATAGTGTCTTTAAAAACTTCAGCATATTTTTATATTCATTTTTAGAATTTATTACAATTTCTTCTGCCTCTTCGGTAAGCAGATCTCGGATAATCCGATAAGTCAGAGTCAGGTCTTCATGTAATAACATGGGAGCCCTGGCTTTCCTTCCTCTTTTTTTAATCTTATTCCATAATCTGGTTAAAAAATCCATATCTGGCGAAAAATCCTCCAAATCTTTCCCCCAGGCAGCAGTTCGAATAATCAATCCTGCATTCTTAGGTTTTATCTGTTGAACGATTTTTTTTAACCTTTCTCTTTCTTTTTCTTCTTCAATTCGGTGTGAAATGCCAACATTTGTGCTATTGGGCATTAAAACTAAATACCTACCCGGAAGACTAATATTAGTGGTTACCCGTGCTCCTTTAGGAGGTATAGCCTCTTTTACTACTTGCACCATTATCTCCTGGTTAACTTTGATTTCATCCAAAGCAGTTTTGGGAGCAGAATCAGAATCGGTTTCTGTAGCCGCCTTTTTATCTTTATCCTGATCATCTGTAGCTTTATCGATATGCAAAAAAGCGTTTTTCTCAATTCCAATATCTACAAATGCTGCCTCTATCCCAGGCAAAACATTGGTTGCTTTACCTTTATATATATTACCTACAATCTTATCATCTTCAATTCTCTCAATGTGGATTTCTACTAATCGGCCAGCCTCGATTACGGCCACCCTCTCTTCGGTTAAACCTACATCGATAATTACTCTTTTATTCATTAAAAACTCCTATTTTTAGTTTAAATCTTTAACTCTTTAAACTATTCGTTAGTGAATAGTGAATAGTCGTTAGCATTAATACAAATTTTTAGTTTATTATGTTTTGTGTCATTGCAAGCTCCGATTTATCGGAGCGTGGCAATCTCGTCTTTGAGATTGCTTCGTCGTATTACTCCTCGCAATGACGATATAAAAATAATTCGCAACTTGTATCTTGTCACTAATTATTCATCACTTACACTGTGTTTCTATACGCTCTACGCTAACTACATACTATATAATACTCGATACTGTCTTATCTCCTGAATTCTTTCTTCTCTTCTCTTCTCTTCTCTTAACCAGTTAACCAGGTAACTAACTAACGAGATAACTAATTTAATACCTTAATAACTTTAAAAGTATATAATTTCTTATTAAAAAAAGCAAATTATTAATGTGCGTTGTCCAGGACATA